>JAUVPA010000103.1 GCA_030598905.1 Acidimicrobiia bacterium | reverse complement strand
GCATCCTGATCGACGCTCCATGCACTGGGCTCGGCGTGCTCCGTCGCAGACCGGAGATTCGGCACAGGTTGCGCCCCTCTTCCCCTCAGGAGGCGGGTGTTCGTCAGAGACGATTGGTCGAGGCCTCAATGCCATTGCTGAAAAGCGGGGGCCGGCTCGTGTACTCGGTGTGCACCGTGTTCCCGGAGGAAACCGTCGAAGTCACCTCAGGGCTGGGATTCGCCGCTCCGGACGGCATTCCCGGTGAAAACATGGGTGACGGCATTCTTCTCGCTCCACACACAACGGGCACGGACGCCATGTACATCGCCGTACTGCAGACCTGACAAGGCAATCCGAGAAGACCGTTTCCCGGCGTCTTCCCTCTTTACACTCGCCGCGATGATCAAGGCACCCCGGATCGCGCCGTCGATTCTCGCCGCGGATTTTGCCGATCTAGGCACGGACATCGCCCGAGTCGAACCGCACGTCGACATGTTGCACATCGACATCATGGACGGGCATTTCGTTCCGAACATCTCGCTCGGTATCCCGGTGATCGCGTCGATTCGACGCCGGAGCGATCTGCTCTTCGATTGCCACCTGATGACGACCAACCCAGATGCCTATCTCGAGCCACTCCGAGAGGCCGGAGCGGACCAGGTGACTGTGCATATCGAGGTGTTCCCCGACCCTTCGAGTGTTGCCGCGCTGGCGCGAGAGCAAGATCTCCGGTTCGGCATCGTGCTGAACCCTCCGACTCCGTTCGAGGCAGTCGAACCATTCATCGAGATCTGCGACATGATCGTTGTGATGTCGGTTCATCCCGGCTTCGGTGGTCAGTCGTTCATCGATTCGGTTCTTCCGAAGATCGAGAAAACCAGGAAGTTCGTTGATTCCGCCGGGCTGGCAGCCGATATAGAGGTCGACGGGGGGATCGACACCTCCACGATCGGTGCAGCGCGTGCAGCTGGAGCCGATGTCTTCGTCGCAGGAACGTCGGTGTTCGGCGCGCCGGATTCGGTAGCGGCGGTGGCCGAATTGAGGGCAGCTTCGAGCCGGGAGTGAGATGAAAGAGCAGATTCTCGTCGTCGATGACGATCCAGACATCCTCCAGTTCGTTCGGATGAACCTCGAGCTCGAGGGCTTCGAGGTCGTGACCGCAGAGGGTGGGCGCGAGGCTCTCGACAAGGCCCACGACCGCCCTCCCGAGCTCGTCCTTCTCGATGTCATGATGCCGGAGATGGACGGCTTGACCGTGTTGTCGAAGCTCCGCGGGAGCTCGTCGACTGCCAACGTCCCGGTCATCGTTCTCACTGCCAAGGCTCTGGCCGAAGACCGCGTGAAAGGTCTCGATCTCGGGGCGGACGACTACATCACGAAACCCTTCGAAGTTGAAGAGCTCGTCGCCCGGGTCCGTACCGTGCTGAGACGCGCCCAGCAAATGCGTGACCTCTCTCCACTCACCGGATTGCCTGGCAACTTCCGCATCGCAGCTGAACTCGAGGACCGGGTGTCCGCAAGCCGGCTCTTCGCCGTTGTTCACGCCGACCTCGACAACTTCAAGGCGTTCAACGACCACTACGGCTTCATGCGAGGCGATCTCGTGATCAAGTACACCGCTCAGGCTCTGCTCGACGCGGCAGCGGATTGTGGAGATCCTGATGCCTTCGTGGGCCACGTCGGAGGTGATGACTTCGTCGGTGTCATCCACCCCGATCATGTCGAGGGTTTCTGCCAATCCATGATCAAGCACTACGACGATGGAATCCTCGATTTCTACGACACGGCAGAGGCGTTGCAGGGTTACATCGAGGTGACCGATCGCCGGGGAGAGCGCCACGCCTTCCCGATCGCGTCGATATCGATGGGTGTCGCCACCAACCAGCGCCGCAAGATCAGCAGCGAGTGGGAGGCGTCGGCCGTGGCGTCCGAAATGAAGGAATTCGCCAAACGCCTGCCAGGCTCGTCGTACCAGATCGACCGCAGAACGTGAGTTTGTTGTTAGTTCTCAGTTGTTAGCTCCCGACTTCTCACTTCTCACTTCTCACTCTCTGTAAGCTTGTCTCCGATAGCCCTCTCTCGGGGCAGGGTGCAATTCCCGACCGGCGGTGACAGCCCGCGAACCTCGCTCGACAGCGAGGCCGACTCGGTGAAAATCCGAGGCCGACGGTGACAGTCCGGATGGGAGAAGGAGGGCGTTGTGTCGCGACGCGCTGACGACAACAGAGTCGGCACCCGCCGCGCGGAGGAATGGATGACGGACGCTGTCGCCCTGGCGACGGACACTCATCCTCACCCCAACCCGCGCGTCGGCGCCATCGTCCTGTCGGCCGACGGTCAACTTGTCGCGCAGCATGCTCACGCCGGTCCAGGAGCCCCGCACGCCGAGGCGGCTGCTCTTGCCGACGCCGGTGATCGCGCCCGGGGCGGAACACTGATCGTCACTCTCGAACCGTGTTCACATCGGGGCCACACGGCACCGTGTGTCGACGCCATTGTTTCGGCCGGCGTGGCGCGTGTGCTCGCCGGTCCCGTCGACCCTGATCCACGTGTCGCTGGTCGCGGCTTCGCCGCTCTCGAAGCGGCGGGCGTAGCCGTTGAACGAGACGTCGACGGAGGCACCGTGGCGGCAATGGACCCGGGCTATTTCATCCACCGCGCGACCGCCAGGCCCATGTTCACCATCAAGATCGCGATGACGCTGGACGGCCAGGTCGCAGCGCTCGACGGAACTTCGCAGTGGCTCACATCGGCCGAAGCCAGACTCGACGCCCACAGGCTGCGGGCGAGCGTCGACGGGGTCATGGTCGGTGCAGGAACCGTGCGCGCCGACGATCCGCTTCTCAGTGTCCGTCTCCCGAACTATGCGGGACCTCAACCCATGCCCCTCTTGATTGCCGGCCGGAACCCGCTACCGAAGACCGCCAGGGTCTACGAGCGAGGGCCGATCATCTACCGGCCGGAAGTTCATGGCGACGAGCCGCAGGACGCCGAGGTTGTAGCGGCGTGGTCGCCTAACGGCGTCGATCTCACCGCTATGGCGAAGGACATCGCGAGTCGCGGCATGCTCCACGTGCTCGTGGAAGGCGGCCCGACACTCGCCCGATCGATGCTCGAGGCCAATCTGGTCGACGAACTCGTCGTGTACGTAGGAGCGAGTCTCGCGGGTGGCGGTGGTGCTGCACCATTCGCAGGCGGGTTTGAATCGATCTCTGCGGCAACGGAGATGGCGCTGATCGACGTTGCGCGGTTCGGTCCTGATGTCAGATTGACCTACCGCACCGAGGACGGCTGATGTTCACGGGGATCGTCACCGAGGTTGGCGCGGTGCAGTCATCCGAGACTTCTTCCTCGGGACGGCGGCTCGTCATCGAGGCACCGGCGACGGTGGCCGGCCTCGATGTGGGTGACAGCGTTGCAGTGAACGGTGTCTGCCTCACCGCGACCGCTGTCGCTGGCACGAAGTTTTCCGTTGACGTCATACACGAGTCACTCGAACGCAGCGCCCTCGGCGACCTGGCTCCAGACAGCCCGGTTGATCTGGAAAGGCCGATGGCAGCCGATGGTCGCTTCGACGGCCACATCGTTCAGGGTCACATCGATGGGGTCGGCACGATCGCTTCTGTTTCCGACGAAGGTGAATCGCGGCGTATGAGCATCGTCATGCCGCACCAATTGGCCAGCTACGTCGTGGAGAAGGGATCGATCACCGTGGATGGAGTCAGCCTCACGGTGACGGCCGTGACGAGCGGCAACGCGACAACCGGTGAAGAGGCAGCTTTCGACGTCGCTCTCATTCCACACACGCTGTCAGCCACCGTTCTGGGGATCAGAGAGCCCGGACACCGCGTCAACCTGGAGGTCGACATCATCGCCAAATATGTGGAGAGGATGCTGGAGGCCCGACAATGAGCCGTGAAAGGGTCGAGGCTGCGACCGACGCCTTCGCCAACGGCGAGTTCGTCCTGGTCGTCGATGATGAGGACCGCGAGAACGAGGGTGACTTGATCGTCAGCGCCGAAAAGGTGACGGCACAGCAGATCGCGTTCATGGTGAACAACACGAGCGGGCTCATCTGCTTGCCGGTGATCGGCGAACGTCTGGATGAACTCGGCCTGCCGCTGATGGTCGTCGAGAACACCGACTCTCACCAGACGGCTTTCACCGTGTCGATCGACTACAACGTCGGAACGACAACAGGCATCTCTGCCTCGGATCGAGCCGCCACGATTCGGGCCGTGGCTGACGCTGCGACGGGCGCAGACGACTTCGCTCGTCCGGGTCACATCTTCCCCTTGCGCTATCAGCCTGGCGGAGTGCTCGTACGTCCTGGCCATACGGAGGCCGCGGTGGACCTCGCTCGACTCGCGGGCCTGTATCCGGCCGGCGTGCTCTGCGAGATCGTGAACGAAGATGGCACCATGGCTCGCGGGTCCGTCCTCGAGGCCTTCGCCGAACGGCACGGCATTGCCATGCTCACGATCGAGGAACTCGTCGCCTACCGCTGGGGGACGGAAGCTGTTGTCACCCGCGAAGCAGAGACCGATCTTCCGACCCGGCACGGCATGTTCCGAGCGGTCGGCTACCGATCGGCGAACGACGGCGCCGAACACATGGCACTCGTGATGGGGGACGTCGCAGCCAAAGACGATGTGCTCGTCAGGGTTCACTCCGTGTGCGTCACAGGTGACGTCTTCGGAAGTCTGCGATGTGACTGTGGCACCCAGCTCAACAACGCGATGGAACAGATCGCCCGCGAGGGGAGAGGCATTGTGGTGTACAACCCCACGCACGAAGGACGGGGCATCGGGCTCCTGGAGAAGATGCGTGCCTACCAGCTCCAGGATGAAGGACGCGACACGGTGCAGGCGAATCAGGAGCTCGGCCATCCGGCCGACGCTCGGCACTACGGCGTCGATGCCCAGATCCTCCACGATCTGAAGGTCGGCAGCGTCCGGTTGCTCACCAACAACCCGGACAAGATGGCACAGCTGGAGAGGTTCGGCATCAAAGTGGCAGAACGCATCCCACTATGGGTCGGCGAGACCCCCCACAACCTGGCGTATCTCAAGACGAAGGCGGCCAAGCTCGGACACTTCGGCAACGGCGGGGAAGCCTGATGGCACGCATCGATGGCGCCCCAGCAACAGTCCACGAGTCGGCAATCGAAGGCCGACTTGACGCAAGCGGGTTACGGGTCGCCGTGTTGCAGGCGACGTTCAACTCATCAGTGACCGATGGTCTGCTCGCCGGTGCACTCTCTCTTCTCGACGAGGCCGGTGCGGTCGACCCAACGGTGGTACAGGTTCCCGGGGCATTCGAATTGCCGCTCGCAGCCCTTGCCGCGGCCGAATCGGGCTACGACGCTGTGATCGCTCTCGGTGCGGTCGTTCTGGGAGAAACCGACCACTACGAGCACGTGGCGCACCGAACATCGGAAGGGCTGCAGAGGGTCATGCTCGACACCGGGGTGCCCGTGGCGTTCGGCGTGCTCACCGTACGTTCGGAGGAACAAGCCCGTGCTCGGAGCGTTCCCGGCTCCAGCAACAAGGGTGCAGAAGCCGCCGAGGCCGCGATCCGAACGGCGAACGTGCTCCGGATCCTTCGCAACTGACGGATCAGGCGCTGTCTCCAGCAACCTCCGAAGCCGCGAGGAGTCCGAGGACGACGCCCTCAGCGACCGCCTTCCAGGACGCATCGATGATGTTCTGATGGACTCCAACCGTTCCCCATGAGCGATCGCCATCACTGTGTTCACACAGGACCCGCACTCGGGCGGACGAACCGTCCGATGAGTCCAGGTCGCGGACTCGGTAGTCGGTCAAGCGAATGCGCTCCAGCTCGGGATAGGTAGGTCCGAGCGCGGCCCGAAGAGCGTTGTCGAGGGCTCCGACCGGGCCATCTCCCTCTCGTGTCGAAACGATGCGTTCTTCACCGATATGAATTTTCACCGTCGCCTCGGCGAGGACGGCTCCGTCGCGATGTTCAACGAAAACGCGGTACGACTCCAGAGAGAAAAACGGCTGCTCCCAGCCTTGAGCCTCGCGCAAGAGCAGCTCGAAACTACCGTCGGCGGCTTCGAAGTGGTAGCCCTCATGTTCGAGATCCTTGATCCGATCAACAACGGCTTCAGCCTCCTCGGGCGTCAGCTCGAGGCCTTGGGCTTTTGCCTTGGCGACAACGGTCGACCTTCCAGCGAGCTCTGACACAACGACACGGGTCGCATTGCCAACCGTCCCCGGATTGAGATGCTC
>JAUVPA010000149.1 GCA_030598905.1 Acidimicrobiia bacterium | reverse complement strand
GGAGCCGGACCGGGCCATGCGGGCGGTCTTGGCGAGCACGGATGCTCCGGTCGAGCGCGCCCGGATCGCCGGTATGTCCTCGGCCGCGGCTGACATGCTGTCGAACGGGCTCTCATTGGCTGTGCCCCTGCATGCGAGAGGAGAGCTCGTTGGGGCTCTGTTGCTCGGCGACCGCATGAGCAGAACGCCGTACACGGCTATCGATCGCAAAACCCTCACCCGCCTTGCTGCTATCGCAGGTCCTGCGATCCGGACGGCCGAACTGGTGCGGCGCCAAGAGGAGCAAGCCGCGGAGCGAGAGCGTGTTACTCAAGAGCTTGCGCTCGCCCAACGGATCCAGCTCGACCTCCTGCCCAAGTCGATACCCGAGTATTCGGGCTGGTCGATCGATGTCCACTATCAACCTGCCCGAGAAGTCGGCGGAGACTTCTATGACTTCATCGAACTCGCCGACGGTCGCGTCGGCTTCGTTGCGGGAGACGTCTCGGGTAAGGGTGTGCCTGCCGCGATGGTCATGGCGACCTGCCGAACCGCACTGCGAGGCGCCACATCGGGTGGAGTCTCCGACCCGGGGGAGGTGCTGGCACGTACCAACGAGATACTCGTCCCCGACCTACCGCCGGTCATGTTCGTCACTTGCCTCTTCATGAGCCTCGACCTCGATACGGGTCGAATTGTCGTTGCCAACGCCGGACACAACCTTCCGTATCTACGCAGTGTGAGAGGTGTGGAGGAAGTGCGTGCGACCGGGATGCCGCTCGGTCTGATGACGGGCATGGACTACGAGGAGGTGGTGGCGCTCGTCGAGCCCGACGATGTCGTGCTGTTGTCGAGCGATGGAATCACCGAAGCGCACGGGACGACCGGTGAGATGTTCGGTTTCGAGCGAATGGTCGATGTGGCAGCTCGCGCCGACGGCAGAAACATCGTCGAGGTGTTGAAGGCCGCGCTCGAGGCGTTCACAGCGTCCGATTGGGAACAAGAGGACGACATCACGCTACTGAGCGTCCATCGCAGCGGGCGCTGACGCTCAACCCGGTCCGGGATCGACTCCCGGGTCGATGCCTTCCGCGACGAGGACAAGCCGCGGCAGGTAATGGTTCCACCCCGCCGTGTGCATGGGAATCTCATCAGCGGGCAGGCCCGAGTGAGTCAAAACCACTCGTGTCGATTCCCCCTCGGGAACCAGCTCGATCGTGACGGTCGTCGATCCCGGCGGCACCGTGGGATGTCCCTCCCAACCCCAAGTGAAGACCACTCTGCGGTCGTCGACCAGCTCGGTGAACCGGCCGGTGGCCACCATGCCGTTGCCCATCGTCATCGCCCAACGCCCGCCTGGCAGGGCCTCGACATCTGCGCCAATGCCCTGCCAACGAGCCCAGCCTTCCGAGGATGTGAGATACCGATAGACGGTCGCGGGCGCGGCTGCAACGGATCGCTCGACACGGATCAAGTCTTCGGTCACGGCTGGTCGTCTTCGATCGTTTGGGCGAGATCGTCGAGCGCCGCCGTCCACATCGCCTCCAGCATCGGTCGCAGCGGGCCCAATGCCGGCTTGTTGGCTGCGTAAAGGCGGCGGTTCCCGTCCTTGCGAACATTGACCAACCCAGCTTCTCGCAAGACGGTCAGATGCTGCGAGACGGCGCCGAACGTGACCTCGAACTTGCCGGCGATCTCTCCGGCGGCGAGCTCCTGATCCCACACCAGGCCCAGGATCTGGCGGCGACGAGGTTGGGCGACGACCTGAATGGTGTCCAAGTACGTCATGTTAGGACATCTATTTTAGTCTCTGTTGAAATAGATTCGCCTACCGAATAGGCTCGTCGCCGTCCGAACACAGGAGGGAACGCGATGTCTCAATACATGATGATCTACAAGGGTGTGGCCACGGATATGTCGGATATGTCTCCCGAGGAGGGTGCCGCCGTGATGGCGAAGTGGGCCACTTGGATGGAGAAGGTCGGAGCGGGTCTGGTCGACGTGGGTACACCGTTTGGGCCGGGAAGCTCGCTTGTCGACGATGGGACATCAGGAACGGCTGTGTCACTGACCGGCTACTCGATCGTCGAAGCCGACGACATGGCTGCAGCCCAGGCTCTTGCAGACGGCCATCCGTACCTCAGCGAGGGCAAGGGGGACTACGCCATCGATATCTTCGAGTTGATGCCGGTTCCTTTCGAGGCCTGACTCCCCCCTGCGGTCAGCCTCAGCCCTGGGGAGTCTCCTTGTGATCCGGTGGTTCTGTCGAGGCTTTCTTCTCGTGCTCGTGGAACCGCTGGGTCATCCGCTCTTCGACTTGGCGAGAGCGGCGCCCGCGGCCGAGAGACTTGGGATTCTGGCGATGAGTGAAATCATTGCCACCCCTCCGGAAACCGGAATCGTGTGACACCGAGAGCCTCCTAGCGATCGCTTGCCCCCACGGATACCACACCCGCGTTGTCACGGGAAGGGGAATTCGACTGTTCCTCTCCACCGAAGCCCGGCTGCAAGATCTGACTCGGCAGGCTCTAGTCGCCGGTTTCGTGCTTGAACGACAGCTTGAGCCTCGTGCGATACGCCGCGATCGATCCATCGTCTGCAATCTGCAGATCGAGGTCGGTCACTTGTGCGATGCGCAGGTCCCGGAGAGAGTGGCCGGCCGTTGACACCGCGGTTGCGGCTGCCTCTTCCCAGGAGCTTTCACTCGTGCCGACGAGCTCGACGATCTTGTATACGGATCCCATGACACCTCCAACGTCAGGTCCTAGCTCGAACCTACTCGTGCCGCCCCCACACTGCTGACCGATTGGCTCGTTAGCCTCGCGTCTCAATGAGGATTGTCATCGCTGGCTGCGGGCGTGTGGGGAGTGATCTTGCTGTCGCCCTCGCCGAGGAGGCTCACGACGTTTCCGTTGTTGATCTCGAAGCAGCAAGGTTCGCGGCACTTGGAGGGACCTTCAACGGCACCACCCACGAGGGCAGTGCTTACGACGTCCGGACGTTGCGCGACGCAGGTATCGAGTTCGCCGATGCGTTCGTCGCCGTGACGAACAACGACAACGCCAACGTGATGGCAGTCCAGGTTGCTCGATCAGTGTTCGGTATCGAAAAGACGATCGCGCGCCTCGACGATCCGCATCGAGCAGACGCCTACCGCGCGCTGAACGTTCGCTACGTCGCGGCCTCTCAATTGGTTTCGCGCGTGATCCATGAGCAGATCATTGAGCAGGAGTTCGACTACCACGTGACCTTTTCCGGCGGCGACGTCGAAGTGGTCGAAATGACCCTGCGGGGCGATATAGATGGACTCACCGTCGATGGGCTCGAGCTTGACGATGGATTGCGCATTGCGGCCGTTCGAAGGGACGGCCGCACGTTCATTCCCGATGGAGCGTTCAAACTCGAGCCCGGTGATCTCGTCGTTGCCGCCGCGCGCCACGGCAGTCGGGCCCGCATCAGCAGGTTCCTCGTCGATGTCGAGCCCGATCTCTCATGAGAACGCTCATTGTCGGCGGAGGCAAGGTTGGGTCCTTCCTGGCATCGAAGCTGGCGCGAGCGGGACACGTCGTCACAGTGATCGAGGACCATCCCGACAGAGCGCGCCAGGTGGTTGCCGATGCCAACGTGCTCGTCTTCGAAGGAGATGGCACCGACGTCGAGCTGCTCAAGGCTGCCGACGTGGACAGAGCTGACTGGGTCCTTGCCGTCACCGGCGTCGATGAGAACAACCTCGTTGCGGCGCAACTCGCCCTGACGCTCGGGGCCAAACGCGTGCTCGCCCGGCTGAACGATCCATCCAACAAACCCACGTTCCAGGCCCTGGACATCAATGCGATTGCCGTCACCGATCTCATGGCCGAGGTGATTTCGCGCGAGGTGGCGGTTCCCGACCTGGAGCGCCTCGACCTGTTCGCCGGAGGCAAGGTCGAGATTCTCGAGCTCGAGGTCCCGGCTGCGTTTGGAGCCGCCGCGATCGTCGACCTGACGCTTCCGGAGCAGTCGATCGTGGTGACGGTGGGGCGGGGCGATGAAGTGACCGTGGCACGCGGGAACACAGTTGTCCGCCCCGGAGATCGCATCGTCGTGGCGGCAATGGTCGACACGACTGGGGACGTATACCGCGCGTTCGGCGTCGGCTCTTCATGAGCAGTGGCGGCAAACCTTTCAGGCGGGTGTGGCTGCCCAAGCTCGAGAGCGGCGGGATCTCATTCGCCATCGAGATGTTGGTTGTCATCGTCGTCGGTGTGATCGGATTTGCCGTTGCGGGCTTGGCCCTCTGGGTGTTCTGACGTGTTGATCAGACCGACGATCGACGACTTCAGGATCATCGGCTTCTACCTCGGGCGAGTGTTCATGCTGGTTGCGGTGGCGGGTCTCATTCCTCTCTCGTGGGCGGTGTTGGGTCATGAGTGGCACCCGTTTGGTTCGTTTCTCGCCATGGTCGGTGCCTTTGCCGTGATCGGCGCCGTGCTGATTCGGGTGTGCCCGGGAGCGGAGCATCTCGATTGGAGCCACGGGATGGTGGTGGTGGCAGTGACGTGGCTTCTGGTTCCGCTGATCGGTGCCATCCCACTGGCCCTATCCGGCCATTACGCCGGCATGCTCGACGCCTACTTCGACGCGATGTCGGGTCTGTCGACGACGGGCCTTGCCTTGATCCAGGACCTGGACCATCTGGCGCCGTCACTCAACTTCTGGCGGCATCTGCTCCAG
>JAUVPA010000086.1 GCA_030598905.1 Acidimicrobiia bacterium | reverse complement strand
GGGCAGCATCACCGATGCACGCCTCGGCATCGGCGGAGCCGGTGATGTGCCGGTCAGGGTGACCGTGGCGGAGCAGGGTTTGATCGGCCGCCCTCCGTCTGAGGAGGCATTACGCGAGGCAGCACGGGCAGCCGCCGAAGCCGTCGACCCCTTCGAAGACATCCACGCCGGAGTCGCTTATCGGCGCAGCCTCGTCGAAGTGATGAGCCGGCGTGCGCTCGCCCAGGCGGTGGCAACGACGTGACGACCCATGAGGTGAAGCTCGACATCAACGGATCGGAGCATGTCGTCGCCGTCGAGTCACGCAAGACTCTGGCCGATGTGATTCGTGAGGACTGTAGCCTCACCGGCACCAACGTCGGGTGTGAACACGGCGTGTGTGGAGCCTGCACGATCCTGCTCGACGGCGAGCCGGTCCGGTCGTGCCTGCTCTTCGCCGTGCAATGCGAAGGCATGGAGGTCCGGACGGTCGAGGGCCTCGCCACGGCGGATGGCTTGCACCCGCTGCAGCAAGCGTTCTCAGAACATCATGCCCTTCAGTGTGGCTTCTGCACGCCCGGGTTTCTCATGCTGGCGGTCGGCGCTCTCGAGAGAGACCACGACATGTCCGACGACGACGTCCGCGAGGTGGTCACGTCGAACCTCTGTCGCTGTACGGGGTACCAGAACATCACCAGGGCGGTGATGGCGGCACGGGAAGTGATGCCGTGACCTGGGTCGGGCACAGTCAACGCCGCCTCGAGGACCCGCCATTGCTCTCAGGCGTTGCGCGTTTCGCAGCCGATATCGAGTTCTCCGGCCAGCTCCACATGAGAGTCGTACGATCGCCGATGGCGTCCGGACGCATCCAAGCCCTCGAAATATCGGCGGCCCAGGACGTCCCCGAGGTATACGCCGTCTGGACGAGCGAAGACGTGGTCGACATTCCGCCAATCGGCCTCCGGATGACACACCTGCCCGAGCTCGAGCAGTACCGCCAGCCGGTTCTGGCCCACGAATTCGTCCGGTATGTGGGTGAGCCCGTTGCCGTCGTCTTTGCAGAGGATGCCTACACCGCGGAAGACGGCGCCGGTGTCGTGTTCGCGGATATCGATCCAGGTGAGCCGGTGCTCGACGTGCGCAGATCGGGCACGTTTGCACCCGGGGTCGGCAACGAAGCCGCAGTCCTGCACAAGGAGACGGGCGACATCTCCGCGGCATTCGACGCTGCAGACCACCTGGTCGAACTCGAGCTGTCGGTTGGCCGCCATTCCGGCGTCCCCATGGAGACCAGGGGAGCCCTCGCCTGGCACGACCGATCGACCGGCGTTCTCCACATGTACGGCGCGGCGAAGGTGCCTCACTACAACAGGGCCGCGATTGCCTCCATGCTCGGCCTGCACCTCAACCAGGTACAGCTCCACGAAGGCCACGTCGGCGGTGGCTTCGGGATACGCGGCGAGCTGTATCCGGAGGACGTCCTCGTCTGTGCCGCGGCGCTGCGGTTGGGAAGACCCGTGAGATGGATCGAGGATCGTCGCGAACACCTCATCGCGGCGAACCACTCGCGCGACCAGGTGCATCAGGTCAGAGCCGCGGTGAGGTCGGACGGGTTCATTCTCGGGATCGATGACGAGTTCTGGCTGGACCAGGGTGCGTACGTTCGCACTCACGGGGCGACCGTCCCGGATCTCACGGCGGCGATGCTCCCCGGGCCGTATCTGGTGCCTGCCTACCGAGTTGTCGGTCACGTTGTGCTGACGAACAAGACACCAGCCGGCACCTACCGATCGCCCGGACGGTTCGAGGGGACGTTCGTTCGCGAGCGTCTCGTCGATGCCGTTGCCCACCGGCTCGATCTGGATCCCATCGCGGTGAGGCGAACGAACCTCATTCCGACAGAAGCGATGCCCTTCGACAGGGATGTCGATGCTCTCGGCACTCACGTCATCTACGACTCGGGCGACTACACATCATTGATGGATCAGACCCTGCAGACAATTCCTCCCGAACGGTTGCGCTCCGAAGCGGCGGCACTGTGCTCAGACGAGGAGGTTGTTGGCATCGGCGCCGCGTTTTTTGTCGAGAAGAGCGGCCTCGGTCCCTACGACGGCGTTCGGGTCACGGTCGATGAGTCCGGTGGTGTGGAAGTGGTGACGGGGGCGGCCTCGGTAGGCCAGGGCGTCGAGACCGTCGTTGCCCAGGTCTGTGCCGATGCACTGGGTGTGCGACCGGAAGCCGTTCGCGTCGTTCACGGGCAGACCGACAGAATCAGTCACGGCATGGGCGCTTTTGCTTCTCGTGTCACGGCCATGACGGGGTCGGCCACCCATTACGCCGCCTTGGCGGTGAGGGACAAGGCGCTTTCCGTTGCGGCTGAGATGCTCGAAGCAGCGATCGAAGACCTGGTTGTCGAGAACGGCACGATCGGGGTGCGAGGTTCGCCCGGCGGCCCGTCGGTCAGCTTGGCTGAGGCGGCGATTGCGATGTCACCTGTGGTCCGAGGCGGGGATGGACCGGCAGGCCTGACGGCGGAAGAGTGGTTCCGCTCCGACCGCATGTCGTACCCGTACGGCTTCCACCTTGCCGCGGTTGCGGTCGATCCGGAGACCGGTGGCTGCAGGGTGGTGAAGTACGTGGTCGCCTATGACGTCGGTAGGGCCGTCAATCCCCAGCTCGTCGATGGCCAGCTCGTCGGTGCCGCTGCGCAAGGTATCGGAGGGACACTCCTCGAGGAGTTTGTGTACGACGACTTCGGTCAACCGTTGGCTTCGACATTCATGGACTATTTGATGCCGACGGCCGCAGAGGTACCGGACGTCGAGACGCTCATCTTCGAGGAGGCTCCGAGCCCACTCAACCCCCTGGGCGTGAAGGGTGCAGGAGAGGGAGGCCTCACCGCATCCGGGGCGGCCATCGCCGCCGCCATCGACGATGCGATCGGATCCCCGTTGGCTGTCCGCCGCCTTCCCGTCACGCCGAACAGGCTTCACGACCTCATCCGCGCCTTGGGCGACACAACCTGACCCACCGGTTATACCGAGGCCACCGCTCGTTTCGCAAGCACGCCGATCAGGTGCCGCTTGTAATCGACCTCGAGGGACGCATCTTCGACCGGTTCGACCTCGGCCGTGGCAGCCGCAAAGATCGCGGCACTGTTTCCACCACCGGCCGCCACCGTCTCAGCCTCGCGAAGCCGTTGTGGCTTGGTGCCAACGGCTCCCGCCACTATCCGGTGGGTGTCGTCACGTCGCACGTAGGCCAGATTGGCCGCAGGCCGATCGCGAAAGGCCAGTCTCTCGAAGCGGACGGACGAATTCTCTTCGAGCGGCGGGATCAGGACGCGCGTCAAGACCTCATTGGGCTCGATCACGGTGGTGAATGCCCAGACGAAGAAGTCCTCGAGCGGGACGTGGCGGCGACCCGTCGGTGACGCGATCTCTGCTGTTGCGCCCAGTGCGATCAACAGAGTCGCCGGGTCGGAGTGCGGTTCCGCGAAGCAGAGATTGCCGCCGAGGGTCCCGACGTTGCGGACTCGCACGTTGGCCAGATGCTGCTCGAGCTCGACGAAGCTCGGCAGGAGGCGAGCCATGTCGACATCGAGCTCGAGGCGCCGGTGAGTGACACCGGCTCCGATGCTCCAATCTCCACCCCCGTTCAGGTTGAGTTCGCCGAGTTCTGCGACGGACTTACAGTCGATGAGATGTTCGGGACGCGCCAAGCCACGCTTCATGAGGAGGAGGAGCTCCGTACCGCCCATGTAGATCTGAGCGCTTCCGGCGTGCTGGTTGAGAAGCGCCACCGCCTCGTCGACGGTTTGTGGCCGATGCAGGTTGAAACGAGGCAAACCCATCGTCAGTCAGGTCCCGGCTGGGTCGTGGCCTCGTTGAGCGCGCGCCACACCCGCTGCGGATTGAGCGGAAGGTCGTGGATGCGCACACCGCACGCCTGATACACCGCTTCAGCTACGGCGGGTGCCATCGAGATGATCCCGGCTTCGCCCGCTCCTTTGGCCCCATATGGCCCCGGGCCGTCCTCGTTTTCGAGCAGCTCGACACCCATCCCCTCTCTAGGCAGGTCGGCGGCAAGCGGAAGCCGGTACTCGGCGAGGTTGCCGTTGAGAAGCTCACCGTTCTCGAAGACCATCTCTTCGAAGAATGTGTGTCCGATCGCCATGATCGCCGCCCCCTCGTCCTGAGCAGCACACGTCTGTGGATTGAGGGCTTTGCCGACGTCCGCAACGGAGGTGTATCGGATCAACTCAACGCGGCCTGTCTCTCGATCGACATCGACCTCGGCGGCACCATGGCCGACCTCGTAGAAGTTGCTCGGTGTTCCCAGCGGCGCCTTGCCCGAAACCAAAGTGTCGTGATACGACAGGGACACGATCGGTCCCAATTCGAACTCATGTGTCACCGGAAGATTGCGGTCACGCGCCATGAGCTCGGCGAGGACGGCATCGGAACCGTCGTCGAATACGAGCCGATGCTCTTCGATGACGAAGTCGCGGCGAGTACCGAGGAGTCGCTCGACCATCTCGCCCAGTTGGTCTGCGACCGACATCGCGGCTTTGCGAACAGCATTTCCCACCAGCACCGTCGATCGACTGGCTTCGGTACCGTGATCGAACGGCGACGTCGCCGTATCGGGAAGCCGCGGTGTGACCCTGGCGGGATCACACCGGAGCTCCTCGGCGACGATCTGGGTGTACACGGCGTGGGCGCCTTGGCCGATTTCGGAGGTTCCGGTCAACACCTCGGCGGAGCCGTCGGCGAGCAGCCGCACCTCTGCCTCGGCGCGAGACGGACCGCCGCCGCCGTCTTTCACTCCGGTGGCGAGACCCTTGCCCCGACCTTCCGGGGCGGGTACTGCCCAGCGAACTCCATCGGCTGCAAGCTGCAGCCCGCCGACGAGATCAGCGTCCATCGGCGTGTCACTCGGCATGAAGTCTCCGCCGCGTTCAAGGAGATGATCGCGTCGATACTGAAGGGGATCGATGCCGAGATGATCCGCGATCTCGTTGATGGCGGATTCGCCGGCCCACACAACCTGTGGTGTGGAATAGCCGCGGAAGGCACCGGCTGGGACCTTATTGGTGTAGACGGCCATGGCGACGGAGCGGAAGTGCGGTATGTCGTACGGCCCCTTGGCCCGATATGCGGCCTTCTTTGCCACGCCAGGCCCTTTGTCGGCGTATGCCCCTGTGTCGAGGATCACCCGGGTGTCCCGGGCGACGATGTTGCCGTCGGCGTCGACGCCCGTGCGCATCGTGACGACCGATCCATGTCGGGAGATCGTGCGGAACGATTCGTCGGCACTCAGCAGCAGCTTCACCGGTCGCTTGGCCTTCCATGCGAGCGCCACCGTGAGCGGTTCGTACTTGCTGAGGAGCTTTCCGCCGTATCCACCGCCGACGTACGGGACACGCACCCGTACCTGGTTCTGCTGGAGGCCAAACATGCGGGCGAGGTCGGAGCGGACCTTGAACGGCTGCTGGGTTCCGGCGATGACATCGAGATCGGTCCCGTTCCACGCCGCGATGCAGCAGTGAGGTTCCATGGCGTAGTGGGCGACCATGGGAAAACGGAAGACGGCTTCGTGCACGTAGTGAGCCCCGGCGAGTGCGGCTTCAACATCGCCGTCGGCGAACTCGTAGTACGCCGCGATGTTCGCGCCATCGGATCCGGCGCTCTCCCTCTCGGGATGGACGAGCGTGGCACCCTCGAGCGCCTGGTCAACTGTGAGCATGGGCTCGATCGGATCGACGGACACCTCGACCAAGGTTGCGGCCTCGCCAGCGATCTGGGCCGTTTCGGCTACCACGGCAGCGACGGCTTCTCCGGAGTAGCGAACGAGGTCGTCGCTGAGAATCGGCTGGTCGAGAACGGTCAGGCCGTAGTGACGGTCGACCACACCGAGCTCTGCCATGTCCCTCCCCGTGACAACACACACGACGCCGGCGACGGCTTCGGCCTGGGCGGTATCGATGTTCGTGATCCGCCCGTGGCTCGACGTGCTGCGGACGAGAGCGGCGTGGGTCATACGCGGCAAGGTGATGTCGCTCGAGTATTGAGCCCGGCCTGTGACCTTGGCGAAGGCATCCGGTCGGGGGACCGCTTTGCCGATCGAATGTCCTGTCGTAGTCACTCAGCGCTCCGTGGTCGGTTGGGCACGCTCGATCGCATTCAGGATGTTGGTGTACGACCCACACCGACAGACGTTTCCCTCGAGGTAGCGGTGGACCTCCTCGGGCGTTGGCCGGCTCACCTCATCGAGGAGCGCAAACGCCGTCATCAGGAAGCCTGGTGTGCAGAAGCCGCATTGGGAGGCGAACTCGTCGATGAAGGCCTGCTGGAGGGGGTGAAGGGTTTCGCCGTCGGCAAGTCCCTCGACGGTGCGGACTTCTCGATTCTCCGTCTCGACGGCCAATGTCGTACAGGAACTCACGGCCTTCCCGTCGACGAGCACGGTGCACGTTCCGCAGATCTGGAGATCGCACGACCGCTTGGTGCCCGTCAGATGCAGTTGTTCGCGCAGCACATCGATGAGCAGATCCGACGACGCAACATCGACGACTTGTGACTCACCGTTGACGGTGACCGTGATTTCGATCCGGTCATCCTTGCCGAGCATCGAAGCCAAGACGGGTCAGGCGTCCCAGAGGAACGGAGCGGGGACCTGGCTGTACGTGCCGGGGAACTACTGCGCGGCGAGGATCACACACGGCTCGTCGAACGGATTCTGGGTGCCGTGCATGACGTTGGCCGGGATGTGTATGAAGTCGCCGGCCTCGACTTCATACTCTTCGTCACCGATGTACTCCACGGCTTTGCCCTCGAGGTAATACTTGATCGCGTCACCGTGCCGATGATATCGGCCGCCTTCGGTGTGGGGAGGGATGCGGATCTTGAACATGTGCACGTTGAGGATATCGAAGCCCATTTCGGGAGAGATGATCTGGCACAGCTCGATCTGCGCTCCGGTGGGGTTCAAGGCTGAAGCGGGCACCCACTCGAGCTCGGAGGCGCGGATCAGTCGGCGCTTCTCGCTTCTGCGCTGTTCGAATTCGAGGTCGAGGCGTCCGACGGTGTCGAGGGCGACCTGTCGCGCCTGATACAGCTCTGCTGGGCTGAGCTTGCTGAGGTCTTCGGTCACGGTTCATCCTCTCGTTGCAACCCACACCCGGGCTATTCAAAGGCCTTTTGATAACAGTGAAAGCAACTATAGTTGCCCTCAGCGCCTCGCCAGGCCGTGAATGATGCACCCGCGATCGATGCAAGAGTCAAGTGGAGGGCACTATGGCCACGATGGACTCCCTGCCGGACAAGGCACAGGAACTCACCTCAAAGATGCTCGGACTCGACTTGTGGGTTGTGCTCCACACACCTCTCGTTCCCTGGGACGATCTGGCGCCCGTTCTTCCCGAGCATCTCGAGTGGATGATCGGGCTGGAGGAGTCAGGCCATCTTTTTGCGT
>JAUVPA010000045.1 GCA_030598905.1 Acidimicrobiia bacterium | reverse complement strand
GGTCGTGGTCACCCTCCAGCCTGAGTCCTGTGGCCGTCACCTACGTCCACAACGGCTATCGGTACCGAAGCCCCTTCGGTCATCTGGAAGATCGTGAGTTCATCGCTGCGTGTGTCGCTGATCTCGAGGACCTCCTCGGAGTCGCGACCGCAGGCGATGTGGCATGCATGATCGTCGAGCCGATCCAGGGAGTCGGCGGTTTTGTCACACCCCCGGACGGATTCTTCAAGGAAATGAAGACCGTTCTCGATGAGCACGGCATCCTGTTCATCTCCGACGAGGTCCAAACGGGTTGGGGCAGGACCGGAGAGCACTTCTGGGGGATTGACTCCCATGACGTGAGGCCCGATATCTTGACCTTTGCCAAGGGGCTTGGCAACGGAGCGGCCATTGGTGGTGTCGTAGCGTCTGCCGACATCATGAACTGCCTCGATGCCAACTCCATCTCGACGTTCGGTGGGAACCCACTCGCCACATCTGCGGCCCTGGCCAACCTCGACTTCCTCATGGAGCACGACCTGCAGACCAACGCTCTCAAAGTGGGGGAGCACTTGAAGATGCGTTTCGACCGCCTCGCGGAGGAGACGAGTGTGGTCGGTGACGTTCGCGGCAAAGGCTTGATGATCGGTGTGGAGCTGGTCGAAGAGGGGTCGAAGACACCGGATGCCAAGCTGGCATCGGTCGTGATGGAGAAGTCGAGGGAAGCCGGACTGCTCGTCGGAAAAGGTGGTCTGTACGGCAATACCCTGCGGATTGCACCGCCGCTGACGTTGACGATCGAAGAAGCCGACGAGGGTGCGACGATTCTCGAAGACGCCATACGTTCCTCATCGGGAAAATAGAGGATCGATGCCCCCGCGGAGGTTCGACGCCCCCGAGGAGGAACAATGAAGGTCATCGTCGTCGGAGCCGGAGGGATGAGCCGTGAGCTGTTGCGGCGACTCGGGCCGATCTGGGACGTCACGTTGATCGATCGCGACGAGGCGGTGTTCGCCGCAGCCCGTGGAGTCCGCGACTTCGAACCGGTGATTGGCGACGGTTCCAGTGCCCTCGTTCTGCGCAGAGCCGGCCTCGAAGAGGCGGACGCCCTCATCGCCTTGACAAACGACGACGATGTCAACCTCGAGGCGGCCAGGCTCGCCAAGGAGGCAGGGTTGCTTCGCGTGGTTGGCGTCGTCGCTATTCCGGAGCGCCTTCAGGAGTACCGCGACCTCGAGATCTCCACCGTGACCCCGGATACCGACGCCGCCCGTCACCTCGAGGTGGAACTCGAGCCGCGCCGAGTCACTTCCACGAGCTTTGCCCAGGGAAAAGCGGAGGCGATTGAATTTCAGATTGCTCCCGACTCGACCGTCCGTGGCAAGGCTCTGCGCGAACTGCACTCCGAAACGTGGATCGTTGCCGCCGTGCTTCGGGAGGGTGAGCTCATCATCCCTCATGGAGACACGCAACTGCGCGCCGGTGACCGAGTGACGGTTGTTGGTCGAGCCTCCGATTTTCCGACCATCGTCAAAACGTTTACAGGCGGCGAGTCACACTTCCCTCTGAACTTTGGCAGGAAGGTGGCCGTCGTGCTGGATCGTCCTGCCGATCTCAATGGTCCTGTGGCCGAGGCGCTCAGTCTTGTTCGCAACAGCCTCGCCGATGGGCTGGTCGTCGTTCACCGCGATCTCGAGACGGAGCGTGATACCTCTCGGGTTGAGGAGCTGTCCGATCTGCTTGCCAAGCTCGAGACACGTGGCGATGGTGCAAATGTCACGAGTTTCGAGAGTGCCGACCCGGCAGCGGGGCTACGCAAGGCTGCGGTTGACGAGAGCGTCGGCGTGGTGGTGGTTCCCGCCCCGGACGGCGGGGGGTTGCGAGGTCGAAGGCTCATCGGCAGAGTCGTGAGCGAGTATGGGAGCCTGGGCCTGCCACTGCTCTTGGCGCGTTCGACCCATCCGTACAGCTCCGTTGTGGTTCCGGCACGGCGCACATCATCGGGAGAGGCCGCGGGCCGCGCTGGGATCGACCTGGCGCGTACGTCGGGCGCTGTGCTGACGGGTCTTGCCATCGTGCCCCCTTCGTTCGTAGGTGAGGAGGGAGACGTTGACGAGGCGAAGCAGGCGTCTGCATGGCTGCGCCAGGAGGCATCGGTCCAGGGGGTACACCCTCACCGTCTGATCCGAAGAGGAAACATCGTGCGGATCATCGAGGAAACAGTGTCGAGTACAAGCCTGGTCGTCCTCGGTATGCCTCCCCTACCGCTGCGGATGTTGCGTCCGGGTGTCACGGGTCACGTGATTGCCCGGGTGGTGTCCTCGGTGCTCCTCGTGCCGCCGGTGGCATGACGCTCGTTCCTCTCCTCGCCTCCACAGAAGAAGTGCTTCCCGACGCGGTTACGTTCATCGTGATCGGGCTTGGTGCCTTCCTCCTGCCGCTGATCGCGAGGCGCATCAAGTTGCCGGCGGTGGTGCTGGAGATCCTCTACGGTCTCCTGATCGGCCCTTCCGTTCTCGGCGTGATCGCCGAGGGAACGGCATCTCAGGGATTCATCCTTGTCCTCGCGGAGATCGGGCTCTTGCTCTTGATGTTCATCGCGGGTTTCGAGATCAACTTCAGCAGGCTCGAGAGGGAGGGGAGTGGCCCCATCGTGTCTGGTTTGCTGTACTTCGCCATCGCTGCCGGCGTCGCCTGGGTCGGGTTCGGGCTGATCGGAATCAACGACACCAACGAGCGGCTGTTCATGACGTTGCTCGTCTCCGCAGCTTCGATTGGAATCATCGTGTCGACGCTCCGCAGCACGAATCGCACTGCGACCGGCCAGGGCCAGCTCACGATTGTGGTCGGGGTGATCGCGGAATTCCTCGCCGCGACGGGGATCGTCGTCTTCGCCGTGTGGGTGGAACACGGGGTGAGTTTCCGGCTGCTCGGTGTTCCGGCCTTCGTCCTCATCGTGGTGGCTTTCCTGCTCGTCATGCGGCGCGTTGCCTGGTGGTATCCGGAACGAGCGGAACGACTCTTCGCGGTTCACGATCCTGACGAGCTCGGAATTCGTTTCTCGCTCGCGCTGCTGTTCGTCTTCGTTGGTGTTGCCCTCGCGACGGGTGTGGATCCGATCCTGGGTGCGTTTCTGGCGGGAGCGCTTTTCGCATACGTCTTCCGCAACACCGGACAGCTGAAGACGAGGCTCTCCGGTTTCGCCTTCGGCTTCTTTGTGCCGATCTTCTTCATCAGCGTCGGAGTTCGTTTTCCGCTCGATGCACTGCGCGACACCGACGTGCTGTTCTTGGCCCTCGGAGTCATCGTCGTGGCGATCCTGGCCAAGATCGTGCCGTCTCCGACCCTGATGTGGCGAGGCCTCGGATTGAGGGACTCGCTGGGATCAGGAGCCCTCCTTGCCGGTCAGCTGAGCGTGATCATCGCCCTCGCCGAGGTAGGCGTGCAGATCGGCGTGCTGTCGGAGGGTCTCGGAGCGAGTGCCATTCTGCTGGTCGGTGTCACCGCCGTCCTCGCACCGGTCGTGTTCCGAATCCTGTCCCCCCCGCTGGCCTCGCCTATCGACGCGACACCCGAATCGGACAGTCCGGTGGAATCAATCAGCTGACGTCGTTCGCACCTCGCCAACGCGCCCGTCGACGCGCTTGGCGACGACGCTGAGCCCGATCACGGCCAAAGAACCGACAACTACGAGGACGATCGCAGCGAAGACCGCTTCATCCGGGACTCCGATCTCGGTGGAGCTCACGCCGGTGGGCCAGGGCCACAACACGCGCAGCGATCCGAGCATCAAACCGATCAGGACGGCAATCACCGTGTCGTGGTGATGGGAGAGCGCCCAATACAGAAACTGCGAGAAGACCGCGAGACCCACGACGGCGCCGATGGCGAAGACGATGAGCGATACGGCGTCACGGTCATTGACCGCACCAAGCACGGGTCCGTACATCCCGAGTACGACGAGAAGGAACGAGCCGCTGATGCCTGGCAGGATCATGGCGCATATCGCGATCGCCCCGGATAAGAAAAAGGCGATCAGTGACACGTCGTCGAGTTGGGTGACGGTATCGGCGGCGGTGCCCGGTCTCAAACCGAGCAGTACGAATACGGCGATAGCCGTGCCGGACAACACGAGGAGCCGAAGGCCGTCACGGGTCCGGAGAATCTGCCAGGTCACGAAGACCGATCCCGCAACGAGGCCAAGGAAGAGAGCGGCCAGCTGGACCGGGCGCTCATGGAGTTGGTCCTCGAGGATCCCGGCGAGTGCTCCGACGGCGATGACGATTCCGCCGAGCAACGGCAAAATAAAGCTCCACTCGACACGGCGGAGCCACTCCATGACCTTGCGCCGGTCAAGCCGGAAGATCCAGCCGAGAGCCGAACTGCCGGCCCGTACCGATGCGATGAGGCGTTCGTAGATGCCCAACACGAGAGCAATGGTCCCCCCGGACACACCTGGGACGACGTCGGCAGATCCCATGAAGAACCCACGCACGACCGTCCAGGGAATCTCTCGCATCGAACGTCGAGTGTACGGAGGGACCGGTACGGTGCTGCGTAATGCGGGCAGTCGTTCAACGCGTGACGAGCGCCGTGGTCAAGGTCGACGGCGTCGTTGCGGGTGCCATCGACTCTGGTCTGGTTGTCCTACTCGGCGTCGAGCGCGGCGATGGCCGAGCCGAGGTGAATGCGCTGTGTGACAAGATCGCACTCATGAGGCTCTTTGCCTCAGATCGTGGGCATTTCGAGCGAGCCGTCGGCGATGTCGACGGGGCAATCTTGCTGATCAGCCAGTTCACTCTTCAGGCGGACGTCCGCCGGGGGCGGCGTCCATCGTTTTCGCGCGCGGCGCCACCTCAAGAGGCTGAGTCGCTCATCGATGCCGCGGCTGAAAGGTTCCGTTGGCACGGTATCGGCGTGGAAACGGGTGTCTTTGGAGCGATGATGGAGGTCGATCTGATCAACGAAGGCCCGACGACCATCGTCGTCGAGACCTCCGGCGGGAAAGTCGTCTAGGAGTCTGCCGAGCGACGGCATTGCTCAGCCGGGCTCCTAGCTCTCGGCCAGCCACGCTTTGCCGGCTTCACAGAATCGTGTGAAGTCACAAGTGCGGCATGCAGGGGACGGAGTCGGCTCGAAAGCCTCGGTCTGAGCAATGGTGATCAGGCCATGGAGACGTTCGCGTGCTCTCTCCAAGAACACCGCGTCGGCAACCCACTTGGATTCGTCGACGCCTCTGCTCCCGAAGTAGGCGAAGGTGACCTCGATGGAGTTGGGGATGGGATCAGCGATCGCACCCTCCATCGCCGCGACGGCGTACGCCTGAAGCTGGACGATCCTGTTCTGCTCGTCGGTTTTACGCCCCGACTTGTAGTCGACGATCTCCCAGCTGGCGCCGGTCTGATACACGGCGTCGACCCTGCCGCGGACGCGGGCGTCCTCGAGCCTCAACTCGATGGGCACCTCGACATAACGCGGCCTCGGTTCGGCGAAACGCGACGATGTGAAGCGGTCGAAGGCGGCGGTGCCGGCACCTGAGGCCTCCGCGTCGCCGAGGTCGTATAGGTCGCTGTTCTTGTCGTCGAGAGGCACGACGCCGAGGTTGTGCAGTTCGACCTTGCGGTGGAAGTTGGTCCCGAAGCGGAGAGAGCGGTCGGGCCGTCGAGGGAGGCGGTCGAGTTCTGAGAACTTGAACCTCAGAGGACAGGTTGCCAGCGTGACCAGGCCCGTCACAGATGTGCGGACGGTGGGGTCTTCCTCGGGCTGAGGGGGTGAGGGAAGGCCCTCGAGATCGAGGACGAGCTGAGCGGCGTGATCGGCGACGGAGGCTGCGTTCTCAGGGTGGTTGCGGGCCACCCATTGATCATCGTCTCTTCGGCCGCGCAACGCGGCCGTCCAGCCTCCGTCCCCGAACAACGGGTCTGGTGCCGGAGCTGGCGTGAGAGCGGAGCCGTCATCGGGCCGATCGCCGGGTTCGGCGACGAAGGTGGCCCGAATCGAGCCTTCGAGACCGTCCGCCAAGTCCCAGAGGGCCGATGGGGGGCGAGGTCGAGTGGCATCGCTCCAAAAAGCGCCGCTGACGTAGAGAGAGCGGCGTGCTCGAGTGACGGCTACATAGGCCGTGCGCCACTCCTGTTCGTCGTGGTGAGCGGCGAGAAGGGCCCGGCGTTCCTTGAGGCTGGCGGCGGAGCTGAGGTCGGGAAGGGACTCGCGGTCGATGCGAAGTTCGTATGGCACGAACTGTGGGTAGTCGACTGGGTTGTCGAAACCCCGTGAAGAGGCGGGGAACGTTCCCCGAGTCAGGGCCGGAAGGAAGACGGTGTCCCATTCGAGGCCCTTGGCACGATGGACGGTCATCAACGACACGGCGTCTTCGGATGCAACCGAAGCCGTGTCCAGCTCGTCTGCTGCCGTTTCGTCTTCGAGCAGGTCGAGATACCCGAGAAAGGCGCGCAGCGACGGTCGGCCTTCGAGCGGACTCCACGACTCGGCACGATCGAGGAATCGGTAGAGGTTCAGCCGGGTGGACAGGGCTGCATGGTTCGGCATGGCATCCACCTCAGCCCAGAAGTTCAGAACGTCGAGGATGCGCCTGCACAACTCGGACAGTGTCACGCCTTGGGCTACGACGAGGAGCTCGCGGTACAGCTCGACGAATTCGAGGAGACGTCGGTCGGATTCCGGCGTGAGACCATCGATGCCGTCGGGAGCGTCGGCGGCAACCCGCTGCAGGGACTCCAACAGAACGACGTCCTCGCCGTTAGGCCGATTGGCTGCAACGAAGGGCGCCAGGTCGCCCATTCCCAAGCGGAAACGGCCACCGAGGAGGATGCGGACGAGGGATGCCGAGTCGGTGGGATCGGCAAGGACCCGGAGCCATGCCCGGAGCTCTGCCACCTCGGGAACCGAGAGCAGGCCTCCGAGCGACACGACATCGACGGGTATCTCCACAGCCGAGAGTGCCTCGCGGACCGGAGCGATGTTGTGGTTCTTCCTGAACAGGACCGCGATGTCGGACCATGCCAGGTTCGCTTCATCGTGTCTCCGTCGAATCTCGTCGGCGATGAACGACGCCTCGTCCGTGGTCGTGCGGTGCCAAGAAACGGCGACACTCCCGACAGGTGCGTCGGGGAGCGGATGCAGTTTGTCAGAATCGTCGTGGAGCTTGGCACGCAAAACGTTGGCGAAAGCCAGGATTGCCGACCCAGAACGTCGATTGAGCGTCAAGCGAAGCGTGCCTGCCGCCGAGCCGTCATCGGCGGGGAAGTGTGTGGGAAAACGCTCGAAGTTGACGACCGAGGCCCCGCGCCATGTGTAGATCGTCTGGTCCTCGTCGCCGACCGCCGTCAGGGGGAAGCCATCACCGAAGACCGCCTGCAGAAGAAGCCGCTGTCCCGGGTCGGTGTCCTGGTACTCGTCGACCACCACCGTTTCGTAGCGCCCTCTGATTCGCGCTGCGATCTCGGGGTGCTCGGTGACGAGCCGGTGTGCCAGCGGGACCAGGTCGGTGTAGTCGAGCACTCCGAGCCGCGTCTTCTGCGAGGTGTAGGTCGCGACGATGGCGGCCAACTCCCGCCGACCCGCCTGGACCCCTGCTTCGCCGTCCCGGCGACCTGAGCTGACCGTGTCCTCCAAATCGGAAGGGGCGAGGAGGTTTTCGCCGAGCTGACGAGCCAGGGTTGCTGCGTCTCCGACGCGTCGGTTGGGCGCCGTGAGATCGATGTGGTCGTATGTGTGCAGAGAAAGACTCTCCTCGAGGAGTTGACGCTGGAAGCCGGCGCCGATCACGGTGGTGCCTCTCTCGATGCCCACAAACGCGCCGAACTCCTGAAGCATCTGGAAGGCGAACCCGTGGTACGTCGATACAGCTATCTCCCGGCCGACCCGTGACAGAGCAGGCAGGCGTTCTCGGAGTCGATCGGACAGTTCTTCCGCAGCCTTGTTGGTGAAGGTGATGCCGATGGCGGACTCCGGCGCGACGCCCGACTCCACCGCCGCGGCGAGGCGCATCACGATGGTGGAGGTCTTGCCGGTACCTGCGCCGGCGGCGATGCGCAGAGGGCGCAACGGGTAGTCGATGATCGCCTGTTGTTCGGGAGTGGGTGTGATCATCTGCGCCCCCTCATCGGTGAAATGCCTCCTGGCCCTCCGGCCAGGCCGGGCATGATGATCGGACACGGCAGTGCGAGCAGTGCCCGCCGGGCTGGGGGGGCCAGGCTTCGGAGTGGATACCCTTCGCGACGGCCGCCATGCGCTGCTTGATGTCGGGGAGCGAGTCAAGATCGAACTCCCGAACGATGATGGATGACTTCCGCTTGGCGAGCGGGTACCACAACTCGGCGGCGGTGACCGGACCGTGCTCGGAGAGGGCGGGATCTCGCTCGCCGGCAAGCACGTAGAACCCCAGTTGGATCGAGCTCTTGGCTTTTTCGACGGCCATAGCCATCTTTGACGTCTTGTAGTCGACGATCGCCATCCCTCCGAGGCGGTGCTCGATTCGATCAGCGCGTCCTCGCCAGGTGCCCTCGACGTCGACCTCGAGCGGATGCTCGAGTGCAAGAGCGGCTCCGCCGCCGGGCCAGTCGGAGTAGAGATTCTCGAGGGCTTGGACGCCGCGGCGACGCCAGGCCTCTGCGAACGGGTCGCCTCCGAAGAGCCCGGGGTCGAAGCGAAGGTCGAGGATCGTGACTGCATCATCGAGGGTCGAGCGCATCATTCCCGCTTCTTTGGCCTCCGCCTCAGCCTGCTCGAGCACGTCGTGGATGAGAGATCCGAACGAGGCGTGAACAGATTCGTCGTCACCAACTTTGAGACGACGTTCCAAGGCATACCGTCGCGGACACGTCTCGTAGAGGTCGGCCTGACTTGGCGTGAGAGAGACGCGGCCGTCAATGACGCCACGGTCGGAGCCTCGATCACGAACACCGAAGTACAGATCCGGGTCGCGGAGCTGTCCCTGATTCGCGCCGAGGACGTCGAGTGCGGTGAGGCGAGACACGACGTGCTGCGACGGGTCTTCCATCGTGCGACGCAACGATGCCTCGATCTCGAGTGGAGTCACGGGTGTCGTGCGGTATCCCGGGTGGGAGGCGGCTTCACCTACGCTGGCCACTCCGACGACAAGCGGGAGGAACCGACTTGGGATGCCGCGCCCTTCGTCGAATCCGGAGGCCGTCGCCGTCCACACCACACGTTGGGTCGATCTCGTCATGGCCGTGTATGCCAGACGTCGCTCCTCCTGGAGCCGGAAGGCCGTGTAGCCGGCGGTGTCGGAGGGGAGGTGCGGGTTGAGGCGACGCGAACCGAGAAGGGAGTCGCGCGCCCTCAGGTCGGGGAAGACACCCTCAACGGCGTCGGCGATGAACACGACATCGAACTCGAGACCTTTGGACTGATGGAGGGTCGTGATCGTGACGCGCGACTCCGTCCGCGGGTGGTAGCTGAGGAGAGGGTCGGCTTCGTACTCCTCCTCTTCGCTCAGACGGCGGTGGTGGGCCAGCGTGCCGTCCGGCTCGCGATCGCGCCAGTGATCGAGGACCTGGGCGTACGACGACCAGGCCGCCACGTGATCGGTCCCGAGCAGCGATTCGACCTGGGGAAGAGTGTCCCAGACGTGCCACAAGCCTTCGACTGCAGGTAGACGCTCGGCCCACGATGTGTCGCTCAGGAGGTTGCAAAGCGGTTGAAGCTCAGGGACCGCGGAGATCACATCGGGCCACGCCGATCGGGTACGCAATCTCGACCGGTTCAGATCGAGGTACCGGCCAAGAGGTATCCGGAAGAGTTCGCCGAGCAGGATCC
>JAUVPA010000024.1 GCA_030598905.1 Acidimicrobiia bacterium | reverse complement strand
CCCAACATCCGACGATGTCGACTACGGCGTCGACCGCTCCGACTTCGTGGAAATGTACATCATCAATGCCGACGTCGTGACGATGTGCCTCGGCCTCGCCCAACCGGCGAAACGTCTCACGCGCTCCGAGCGCCACCCGGGAGGCAAGGTCGGCGCCGGCGATCGTGGCGTCGATTTCGGCCCAGCGTCGAGGCTCGTCTGCGGTCTCGGTCGTGACGCGGGCAAAACGGCAGCGGAGCCCGCGACGTCTGGTGTCGCCGACGGTGAGTTCCCAACCTGGCAGCGCCAATGACTCGAGTGCCTTGCGAACCGTTCCTTCATCCGCACCTACGTCGATGAGCGCGCCGAGCAGCATGTCGCCGGAGACCCCAACGGTCGGATTGATCCAGACGGCGCGACCCATCACCCGTCTCCCAGGATGCGCAGGGCGGAACATGCGGCGCCATAGCCGTTGTCGATGCCAACGACGCTGATGCCCGGCGCACATGACGAGAGCATGGACAGCAGGGCGGTGATGCCCTCGAAGCTCGACCCGTAGCCCGTCGACGTCGGTACGCCAATGATCGGCGCGGGGACAAGTCCTCCGAGGACGGTCGGCAACGAGGCCTCCATCCCGGCGACAGCCACGACAACCGAGGCGCTCTGCAGGCTGGGAACAACGTCGACGAGCCGATGTAACCCGGCAACACCGACATCGCGGTGCGCTTCGACGGCTACACCCATCGCGGACAGGGTTCCCTCACATTCGTCGACGACCGGCTGGTCCGAGGTGCCGCCGGATACGACAGCAACCCTCCCGTCTGGACGCGCCTCGGCGTGCTGCCACGTGAGCGTCGCCGACCACGTGGCCGTCGGTTCGAGAACGTCGAGCGCCTTTCGCTGCTCCGGGCTCGTCCTGGTGACGATCACCGGACCACCGTCGACACGCAGGAGTGCCTCGACGATTCGGACACATTGACTCGCCGTCTTTCCTTCGGCGTACACGGCCTCAGGCATACCGATACGGCGCATTCGATCGACGTCGAGGCGCGAATCGCCGAGATCCACGTCCGGTCTCCTGTCAGGCGCTGCCATTGCCCAGCGCTGCGTTGAGATTCCCGGAGCGCAGGCCGGCGAGATCGAGCGTCACGTAGCGGTACCCGACGCGCTGCAAGGCAGCGACGATGGCCTCGCTTTGGCTGACGACAACCGCCATCTCCTTTGGCGGCACCTCGATCCGGGCAGTGTCGTCGTAGTGACGGACACGCAGCTCCACGAAGCCAAGGCGGCGGAGTTCACTCTCGGCGCGGTCGATACGAGACAGCACACGTACGGTCACGGGCGTCCCATACGGCACCCGTGAGCTGAGACACGGCATGGCGGGACGGTCCCAAACCGGAAGACCCCACTTTTTGGCCAGCATGCGAACCTCGGCCTTGGCGAGGCCGGCATCGACCAGAGGGAACCGGGCGCCACGCACTCGAGCGGCCTCTTGACCGGGTCGATGATCGCCGAGGTCATCGACGTTGACGCCGAGAGTGATCGTGGCATCCATGTCGACGGCTACCGGCGCCAGAGCTTCCATGAGGGCGTCCTTGCACCAATAACAGCGGTCTCCTCGATTGGCGACGTAGTTGACGTTCGACAGCTCGTTGGTCGCGATCGAAAGCCAAGGCATGTTCCATTGCTTCGCCAGGTCGGCACAGTGCTCCAGTTCGCCCGTCGCCAGCGAGTCCGAGTCGGCGGTGACGGCCAGCATCCGCTCAGCTCCAAGGACACGCAGCGAGGCGTTGGCCAGCGTCGCCGAATCGACTCCACCTGAGAAGGCGACTATCACCCGATCGAGCGAGCGGAGCTCCTCCGCCAATCTCGCTTCCGACGTTGTCATGGCATCGCGTACTTCCTGTGTCGCACTGCTGCTCTGGCGATCATCTCGTCGCTCGGCCCGTCAGGCAGGTCGAGGGCTCGGAAGGCCTCGAGTACCGCAAGGGGTGAGTTCTTGTGCTTCTTTGCCGCCATAGCCAACGGTTCACGCGGCGAAAAACCGCAGAGAGCGCACGCCCAATGCAGCTGCCGCATGAGCTGATAGGCGCGTCCATCCGGATACATCCTCAGGATCTCGGCGATCGGCGTCTTGCCTCTGATCCGCTGGCTGGATCTGGAGGACATCTCCCTTCACAGGCGAATCTGTTCGAGCGCCGCCATGTCCTCTGCCTCCATCCTGATCGCGTTCTTCGGCAGCTGGTATCGGGCGTAGGGAAGGACAATGACCTTGGCGTCTGGACCGTGGCGCTCCATGGCAGCAGCGAAGGCGTCATCCAAGGATGTGGTGGCATCGAAGCCGATTTCCGCTGCCATGGCGAGGTTCTCCTCGAGTGTGACCATCGTCAGATGTTTGCGGGTCATCACCTCATAGATCGGCACCCAGATGCAACCCGACCACATCTCGATGGTCCGATGGTGGATGTCGTGCAAGACCCGCTCGTAGTTCTCCTTCGTCGCCGGCATATAGGGCTGCATCAGATCCATGAGTGCCAATCCCGGGAAGTCGCCGAGGTCTGTGTGCACCCCCGGGGACGGCGAGCAGTAGATCATCGTGCCGCCTTCGCGAACGACCAGGTCGGTCGACATGGCCCCCCACCCGGTGTGGAAGAACAGGTGGTCGGTGGGGGCGAAGACGCCACAGATCGCGATGTCGGCCGGTCCGTGATCGGCTACCGGGTTGTCGTACGCGTAGATCGCGTTGAAGCGCGTGATCGACTCGCGGTGGGCGTCGGGATGAGCTCCGAAGAGCACGTCGATCACCCGGCCGTATGTATCGAGAATCACGTTCATCGTGCCAGACAGACCGCACATGGTGGCAACCTCATCGATATCCGACCGCATCGGTCCCGCGACGGCGCCGTAGTGCGTCTGCGGCGACGTTACGAACGCGGCGTGGTTCGACTCGATCGTGGCATCGGACACCACGCCGGGAAGGATCAACTTGCCGCCGCCACCCGCGCCCCAGTGATTCGACTGCGCCTGTCCGACGGAGATCTTCACGTCGGCACTTGCCACTGCGTTGTGCAGCCAGACCGGTGTGCCCCGCGAGGAGATCCCTATGTACGTGTACATGTCGGGGTTACCCGGGTCGTTCTGCATGAATGGGACACCCATCCGTTCCATCCGCGCCAGGTTTTCCTCACCGATCTTCTGGACGATGTCCGACTCCGACATCGGGAACACCTTGCCGTTGGCGCACACGATGCGGGCGTCGCCGACCCCCGCCGTTTCGATGGCATCCAGGATTGCAGGAAGCAACCTCGACGCCGGAGTAGGCCGGAACTGGTTGTCGATGATCACGGCCACGCTGCCGGCACCCGCGAGGAGATCGGAGAACCGCGGACCCGAATGTGGGCTTTCCAGCGCAGCAGCGGCGGCCGCCATGGTGTCATCGATCGGATCCGGCTCATCGGGCCGGATATCAGCCATGAGATTGGCCGCGGGGATGTCGATCTCGATGGTCTCGCGATAGACGAGATCTTCGTTACCTGCAGCTCCAATCGTGAGTGGATCGAGCGACTCGAACGGGATGACGGCGTGGTGGGTGTCGGACACGGCTTTGCCCTCCTCGGGACCTTCGTGGAACCTACGTCGAGCTTACCAATCAAGGCACACGCCCGAAGAAGGCCGACGGGCGTGCTTACGCGACCAACTATTCGTCGTTCAAGCACGCACGACTGGGGATCAGAACTTTCCGTGCTCCAGGTAGGCATCCTTCGGCGACACACCGCGCAGGATCGCCGCACGGATCAGGTCTTCCGTACCCGCCTGGACCTCTGCCTCGGCAACGACCTCCTCGGCAGTCGCGGCAGGCACCGTAACGACCCCGTCTTCGTCGGCGAGCACCCAGTCACCGCTGTGAATCGTCACCGTCCCGATCGTGATCGGGTCGCCGAAAGAGTCGACCCTCCAGCGGCCGACGACGTCGGACGGCGTCGAGTAGCGGCACCACACCGGGAACCCCATTTCCAGCACCATTGCGGTGTCGCGGCATCCGCCGTCGACGATGAAGCCGCGTACGCCCCGATACTGCAATGTCTCGGCCGATAGCTCGCCCATGTGCGATACATCCTCGTCGTTGGCCTGGCTGACCACCACCGTTCCCGGCGGAACCTCCGACAGAAACTCGGTCCACAGCAAGAGCGACTCGTGTTCACCGATGTTGGGATCGGGTCTGCCTTGCATCGTGAAGACGACGCCGCCCACCTTGCCACCCCCAGCGAGAGGCCTGATTCCTTTTGGCAACACCCCGGTGTCCTCTCTGCGGCCGCGCAGAACGTCGTGGACGATCCCCGTATAGAGCGCTTCGAGGCGATGCCCGATCAGGTCGAGCTCGGCTCGCTCCATGTCAGTGCCTCTCTTCGAAGAACTCGGCGGTGATGGTGATCGCCTCCCGAAGTGGTGTGTGCGGCACTTCGCCAAAGCGCTCCTGCAGTGGTCCGTCGTCGGCACCGTGCGGGAAAGGCAGCGGGTCCTTGGCGTGAGTGATCGTCGAACTGCCCGTGATTTCGACGACGAGGTTGACGAACTCCTGCATGGAGACGACGTCACCGCGCAGCGAATAGACCTCGGCTCCCGACGGCCCGGCACGAGCCGCCATCATCAACAACCGAGCCACATCGGGAGCGAACTGGAAACCCACCACGCCGCCGTATTGGATGTGGTACTCCTCACCGCGCACGGCCGCCTCGATCGCCAATGTCGGTTGTGAGGTGACGCCCTGATCACGGAGAGGACCGAACACCGTATAGGGACGCAGTCCCACGCTCGGCACGCCGTAATCCTGCCAGTAGATGCCAGCTGTGTCCTCGTTGGCGACCTTGAAGACGCCGTAGAGCGTCTCGGGAAGCCGCTCCGCGTCGGGAGGCAACACATCGGTGTTGTAGTGCCGTGGGTGGCCGTAGACCGCCATGCTGCTTGCGTATGTGAGGTGCTCCACACCGTGGTCTTTCACCGCTTCGAAGACATTGACCGTGCCGGTGACGTTGACCGCTGCGCCCACCGACGGGTTCGCCCGAACGAATGGCACCTGGAGAGCGGCGAGGTGTATGACATGCGTCCGGCCGGCAACGGCGTCTCGGACCTGCTCGCGATCGGTGATATCGCCCGTGATCCTCTGCACCGTGGACAGCTCGTCTCCGGGAATGATGGCGCGGAGCCGCCGGTCATCAGAGGACAGATCGAAGATCGCCACGTCGATGCCTTCGTCGAGGAGCAGTTTCGTGGCCCAGGCGCCGATGCAGCCCATAGCGCCGGTGATGAGGAATCGTTCTGTGTGCATGAGGAGGCGAGCCTACGCAGTCACGGCGAACGGTCGGGCAAGCTCCAACTCGACTCCGGCCGTCCGCTCGATGTGGAGCAGTCGGTTCCATTTCGCCGTCCGCTCCGAGCGCATCGTCGAGCCGACCTTGATCTGACCGGTTCGCCATCCGACGGCGAGGTCGGCAAGCCACACGTCCTCGGTGTCACCGCTTCGAGCCGAGAGAACCGTCTGAAATCCTGCCTTCACGGCGGCGTCGTACGCACGGCGTGTCCACAGTAGACATCCGGCCTGGTTGGGCTTGAGGAGCACGGCGTTGGCAGCACGGCGCTCGGCGGCCATCGTTATGCGTTTCGTATCGGTGACAAGGAGATCGTCGCCGAGGACCTGCACGCGGCCGCCGACCCGATCCGTGAGTTCGGACCAGCCAGCCCAGTCGTCTTCGCCGAGCCCATCCTCGATCGAGACAATGGGGTATTCATTGCACCAATCGGCCAGCATCTCCACCATCTCGATCGCGCTGAGCGTTCTGTCCTCGAGCAGCAATCGATATCCGTCGTCGACTGCCAGCTCTGTCGCCGCGACGTCCACCGCGATGGCGACGTCGGTGCCCGGCTGCAAGCTCGCCAGGTCTATCGCGCGCATGAGGAGATCGAGGCCGGCCCGGTTCGAGTCGAGAAGGAGACCAAGCCCGCCTTCATCGGCGACAAGGGATGCATTCAGACCCTCTTCCACAGCCACCCGGACCGCTGCCGACCTCACGGCGGACACCCATTCGATTGCCTCGGCGAAGCTAGCGGCACCAATCGGGACCGCCAGCAAGTCCTGCACATCGATGGCGCCCCCGGCGTGAGCACCGCCCGACAGGATGTTGACCATCGGCATGGGCAGCAGCGGGACACGCCCATCAGCCATCAGCTCGTACAACGGAATGCGGAGCTCGGAAGCTGCCGCAACCACCGAAGCCAGCGAAACGGCCAGCACGGCGTTGGCGCCGAGGGTACGTAGATCAGGCGTGCCATCCGCTGCGACCAGGGTGTTGTCGACTGCCCTCCAGTCTGCTGCGTCGAGCCCAGCGACCGCCTCAGCGAGCATCGTTTCGGAGTTCTCAACGGCGGCACGTACTCCGCGCCCTCCGTATCGCAGCGCCTTGCGGTCGCGCAGTTCGAGTGCCTCGTGCGTCCCGGTGGAGGCGCCGCTCGGGACCACAGCCACACCGGTTGCCCCGCCGGCGAGCGTGACCTCACATGCGACCGCCGGCACTCCGCGCGAATCGAGCGCCTCCCAGGCCCGCACCTGTCGAATGCGCGTTGCGTCGATCACTCGCCTCCGGCCATCCGGTCCCAGACCTCGTTGATCGATTGGGCACGATCGAGGAGCAACCCCTGGGCAAATTCCGCCACTCGAGCGCCCTCACCCGCAGTCAGGTACTCGGCGGGCGACTTACCTTTGACCCGAGCCAGCATGAGTGCTGCCACGTGACCGGCAAGATAGGCGTCGTCGAGAGACGGGCTCGAAGTGGCCTCGTATCCGGCGAGGAAGGCGTTCGCCGCCCGCCGATAGTCATCGAATGCGGACGGTCGGTGCGCTGCCTTGAGGAAGAGGTGGTTGAGCATGAACCCAAGGTCGAACACCGGATCGCCGTAGTGTGCCACCTCGAAGTCGAGCACCCAGAATCCGTCGCCGACGAGGACGTTCTTGGGTGAATAGTCTCCGTGGACCAGGCATTCGTGGTGGCCCGCCATCGCATCGGCGAGCTCGAGTACGGTTCCGGCGACGGCCGGAACGCGCTCCGCCGTGGTCCGGTAATACGGATCGACGCGCAGTTGATCAAAGGCCTCGTAGTCGCCGAATTCGGCCGCGATGTCGTCGCGTCCTGCAGTCCACGCGTGCCACACGCCGAGCGTCTCGCCCAGAGAGGCGGCGATCTGTGCATCGACGGTCCCCGCCAGCAGCTGCTGCTTCCACGTGACCCATGACCGGGGCGCCTGCTCCATGACGAACGCAAGGTGCTCATGGTCCACATCCACCACCCTCGGCACCACTTTGGGAGTGATCGATCCGAGGAGTCGAATGGCCGCGGCTTCCGTGAGGACGCGCTCGCGTTTGGCCGGCCACTCGTCTGGAACGCGGAGCATGGCGCGGCTCAGCTTGACGACCAGAGGACCCTCGAAGGCTGTGAAAGCGTAGACGTCACAGGAGACACCGCCCGCCAGGACTCGAGGTTCTGCCTTCGTCGCGTCAGCCAGATCTCGCGCCGCGAGGTAGTCGGCTAGTGCCACGAGGTCCGGTTCGTCACCGGACGAACCGCCGCTCCACGGAAGCGCGGACCCGGTCGCTGCCATGAGCGCCGATCTGCCTAAGCGGCGTCGTCTTCGAGCGAGTCGACGCCCAAGTAGCGGCGCTGGGCGTCTGGATCGTTCATGAGGTCCTCGGCGCCCATCTCGGTCTCGATGCGACCCGAAACCATGATCAGCTGGCGTTCGGCAACTGCGGTGGCCACCGAGAGGTTCTGCTCGACGAGCAGGACGGCTTGCCCTTCGCGAACCAGCTTCCTGCAAGTGCCGATCAAGTCTTCGACGATCGTCGGGGCCAGGCCCTCCGAAGGCTCGTCCATGATGATCAGCGGTGCGTTCAACAGCAGGGCTCGACCGATGGCCAGCATCTGCTGTTCCCCGCCCGAAAGGGATCCTCCGCTCACCTTCCGTCGGTCCGTGAGCCTCGGAAAGAGGTCGTACACGGTGTCCGGCGTCCAACGCTTCCCTTTCGTCCCTTTGGCCAGCATGCGGAGATGCTCGTCGACCGACAGGGAGGGGAAGAGCCGCCGCCCTTGCGGCACGTAGCCGATCCCGTGATTGGCCACGCGGTGTGGCTTCAGGCCGACCAGCTCGGCACCGCTCAGTTTCACCGAACCACCCATCGCCGGCACCAACCCGGTGATCGTGTTACAGAGAGTGGTCTTGCCCATACCGTTGCGGCCGACGATGGCAACCGCCTCCACGCCCATTGTGAAGTCGATGTCGAAGAGGATCTGTGCCGCGCCGTAACCGGCTGTGAGGTTGCTGACCTCGAAGAAGGTCCCGTTGCCATCAGCCATGGCTGCCGACCTTCCCCAGGTAGATGTCGTGGACCATCTGATTGGCCCGGATCTCGTCGGGTGTGCCCTCCGCGACCACCTTCCCGTCGTGCATCATGATGACGCGTTCCGCGACATTCAGAGCCACATCCATGTCGTGCTCGATCAGGATGAGCGTGACGCGACGCTCGAACGACAGCAGGAGTTCCACCAGCCGCTCGCGTTCACCACGAGACAGACCGGAGGCAGGTTCGTCGAGCATGAGCAAGGTCGGATCAACCGAAAGGGCCATGCCCACCTCGAGCTGGCGTTGCTCGCCGTGGGACAGATCCTCGACCATGGTGAGTAGCTTGTCGTGGAGCCACACGCGACGCGCCGAGGAGCGAGCCTGTTGGCGGATCGCCCCGTCCTTGCGCAGGCTCACAGCCCGGTAGTGGCCACCCCGCTTGCCGACGATCGCTATGAACAGGTTGTCCTCGACCGAGAGCCCAGGGAACAACCGCGTGGTTTGATATGTCCTGGCAAGGCCCTGACTCGGACGCGTTCGCGACGGCTCGGTCGTTACGTCGTGATCGTGGATCTCGATCGTGCCGGCCGTCGGGGCAAAGTCGCCTGCGATGACGTTGAACAACGTCGTCTTCCCCGCACCGTTTGGCCCGAGGATGGCAAGGCGTTCGCCCTGCACGACGTCGAAGTCGACGCCGCGCAGGGCCTGCACGCCTCCGAAGGCCATCTCGACCCCGCGTAGCCGCAGGATCGGAGCTGTGTCTGTTGCAGTCACGTGCTCAGGCCTTCCTCGTCGTTTCCGTTTCCTCGATCAGCCTCCCGGCACTCCGTCAGTGACCGTGCTGATCCCTGCCAACCAAGGCAGATCCTTCTCGACACACTCCGGGACCTCGCGGCCCGGCGGAGGCAAGTCGGACGAGAACGTGCCTGCCAGGCCTTGATCGACCTCGGGAATGATGTAGGCCGTCTGCAGCTCCAGATCGCCGCTGGCGCCCGGGCGGATCTGACGGACGTACTGATCCTGGATCGCCTGGCGGTTGCCATCGAGCGGGATCAACCCGTACGGACCCTCGATCACGTTGTTGGACATCACGTCCCACAGCGCCTGGAGGTCCGAGATGTCGCCACCGACGGCCTCGAGACCCTCGATGAGACCCTTGGCGGCCGCGAAGTAGTTCACCAGGAAGCCGTTGTGCGCCTGGCTGGCCGGCTCGGAGCCACCAATGGTGTCGTAGTGCTTGTCGATGATCGCGGTGTGCGCACCAACGCTGTCGATCTTGAGATCGCCCGCCGTGCCAAATCCGCCGATGTACATATCGGAAACCAGATCAGGGTCGAGGTCTCCCCACACGAACTCGGTGAACAGGTTACCGATGTGCTGGTCGCCCCTGACCGGTCCCTTGGCATCCTCGAACGCCTTGTAGGCACCGATGGTGTCCTCACCGAGCACCCAGAAGTAGCCGTCGACCTCATCGAGGTCTGGCAACTGCTGCATGTAGGTGGAGTAGTCCGTGACACCGAGCGGCACGAACACACGACTCGTGATGTCGCCGCCCATGGCGCAGAACTCGGCGATCATGCCTGCGGCCGACGTCCAGGCAAAGCTGTAGTCGTCCATGATGATCGCCGCCGTATCCCATCCGAGAACGTCCCTGGCAACGAAGCCCGTCCCTACGTTCCACTGCGCTCCATCGGAGTTGAAGCGGAAGAAGTTGGGGGCCTGCACATGCATCGTCGGATCCTGCGAGCCGGCCGTTCCATTTACGAACGTCTGGTTCTGGTGGTCCTTGGCGTAGTTCGCCACGGCAATCGCCTCGTCACCGGACAGCGGGCCGATCATGATGTCGGCACCGAGCTGTTCCATCAGCCGTCGCGTTTCCGACAGGGCCAAGTCGGGCGTCGCATCGCCACAGCCGACGCCGACCAATTCAACGGGCACGCCCGCGATAGTCGCCCCGGTGAAGCCGGCGACGCTGTCGTCCGGATCGGTGATCGTGGCACCGGCAAACTCGGCGAACGCCGCTCCGACGCCTGCCAGATCGGCCTCATGGAACGCACCGAACGGACCTTCACAGTCCGAAAGCACGGCCAGCTTGATGAGCTCGGTGCCGCCACCGCTCGGCGCCGCCGTCGTAGCGGTCGTGTCGCCACCGCTCGGCGCCGCCGTCGTGGCGGTCGTGTCGCCGCCGCTCGGCGCCGCCGTCGTTGTGGTCGTGTCGTCGCTGTCGCTGCTGCACGCCGCGGCTACCAAGGCCACTACGGCAATGACTGCAAGCAGTTTCAGCAAGCTCGAACGAGTTCGAGTGAATCTCACGGTTCCTCCTCCGTATTCGACTCGGTTCTGCTCATTTCTTTCTCTTCCGCGGACCCACTCCCTGAGTCGGGTCCCGGACCTTGTGAGGTTGGGCTCCTGCCACGCGTGAAGAACCTGGTGATGCGCTGACCGATCCCCAACACGCCGTCTGGCGAGAGCAGCACGATGAGGAGAAAGATCACACCGATGATCGTATTGAAGCGAGCCTCCGTAATCCCGATCTTGTCAACCAGCGGGACGCTACGGACGTTGTTCAGAATCCAGACGTAGACGAAGGCGCCGACCCAAGCGCCTTCGAGCCACCTCATGCCGCCGAT
>JAUVPA010000185.1 GCA_030598905.1 Acidimicrobiia bacterium | reverse complement strand
CGGCAGGACTCGGGAGGTGATGTCGCTGCAAGCGCTGTGGGTAATCGCCCTCGTTCCCGCCCTCCTCATCGGCGCCAGCATTGCTGGGATCCGCGGGGCCGCGATCGGGCACTTGGGCGTCGCATTCGGCCTTATGGTGCCGGCGTTTGCCTTCACACTGAGTCGTGCCGGGCTCCCACTGCGTCCGATTGCCTCGGCACTCCGGTTGCCGATTCTCGCGGCAGCGGTAATGGCGATCGTGGTCGTGGCCGTCGACCAAGCCCTCTCCGGTGACTTCCAGGCCCTCTTCATCGGCGCTGCGGTCGGTGCAATCGCCTATGGGTCGCTCGTGGTGCGTTGGTGGCGAGGCCGCGCTGGCATCGAGGAACTCCTCGCGGTCATTCGCGGCGGGCCTCCAAAGTTGAGCGAGGCGGACTGAGTGCGCCGTAATCTCGGAAGACATGAGACCGACGGCCAGGAAGAACAGTAACCTTCCTCATAGTCGAAAGGTGGGAGCGACATGGGCCAAACAGGGATTGCCGTTGTTGGTGCGGGATATTGGGGTCCGAACCTCGTCCGCAATTTCACAGCAGACGAGGGATGCACGGTTCGTTGGGTTTGTGATCTGGACACCGAGCGCGCCGCCCGACTCGCTGGGCGGTTTGGCGTCGAGCGGGTGACCTCAAATCTCGACGACGTGCTTGGCGACTCCGACGTGAGCGGAGTCGCCATCGCAACGCCGGTCGGGACGCACTCGGCGATCGCGGCGGCGTGCTTCGACGCGGGCAAGGATGTTCTCGTCGAGAAGCCGCTCGCCGACAGCCTCGACGCCGGACGAACGCTCGTCGAGCATGCCCAATCCGTCGGTGCGATCCTGATGATCGATCACACCTTCTGCTACACAAGCTCGGTGCGGCGCATCCAAGAGATCGTTCGCAGTGGTGACCTTGGGTTCGTCCAGTACTACGACTCGGTTCGCATCAACTTGGGACTGGTTCAGGCGGACGTCGATGTGATGTGGGATCTGTCGCCACACGATCTGTCGATCATCGACTTCATCATGCCGGATGACGTTGTCCCCGTGTCGGTTTCCGCAGTGGGCTCGGACCCAATCGGCGTCGGGCACGCTTGCGTGGCCTACCTCACCGTGCATCTCAGCAATGGTGCGATCGCCCACATGCATCTGAACTGGTTGAGCCCGGTGAAGGTCAGGAGCGTGATGATCGGTGGCTCGGATCGCATGCTTGTGTGGGACGACATCAAGCCGGCGCAGCGGCTGAGCATCTACGACGCCGGTGCCGATCTCGGAGACATGTCCGAGCCCAGCCGGAGAGAGGCGCTCGTGGCTTATCGGATCGGCGACATGGTCGCCCCGGCCCTCCCCGAAGTCGAGGCGCTGACCAGGGTCGCCGCAGAGTTCCGCAACTCGATCGAAACCCGGGAGGGGCCCGAGACTGACGGATGGTCCGGTCTGCGTGTGCTCGCGGTGCTCGACGCCGCCCAGCGCAGCCTCAACGAGGGAGGCGCATCTGTCGCGGTCCCGGCCATCGAGGCAGGCACATGACGGCGAAGTCCGGCCAGTTCACCGGGAGCTATCAGGTGATCAGCGATGACGTCGTCCTCGGCACCGATGTCCGCCTGTCTCCCTTCATCAACCTGTATGGCTGCGACATCGGTGACGAAACGACCATCGGTGCCTTCGTGGAAATCCAGCGCGGAGCCAAGATCGGTGCCCGGTGCAAGATATCGAGCCACTCCTTTGTGTGTGAGGGGGTGACGATCGAGGACGAATGCTTCATCGGACACGGGGTAACGTTCATCAACGACCTCCATCCACTTGCGACGAGCGCAGATGGCGCGGTCCAAACCGGGGAGGATTGGGATCTCGTGGACACACACGTTCGAAAAGGAGCGTCGATCGGGTCTGGTTCGACCATTCTCGGGGGTGTCGAGATCGGCGCCGGCGCCCTCATCGGAGCCGGAGCACTGGTCTCGAAGGATGTCCCGGCAGGCATGCTGGCAATCGGAGTTCCGGCTCAAGTCGTGGGCACTGTTCCCGATGGCAATGGACAGCGCAGGTGACGGGCGGATGAGAAGTGAGTGATGTGACGCCGCAGCGAGTCCTAGTCACGGGTGGGGCCGGGCTCATCGGGTCCACCATCATCGATCAACTGACTGGGACCGGTCGGTCCGAGATCGTCGTGTACGACAACCTCGTCCGCGGTCGCATGGCGAACCTCGAGCGAGCCATCCAACGCGGCGGAGTCACCTTCGTCAAGGGCGACATCAGGGACCGCTCACTCCTTGCCGAGGTCACGACGGGCGCCGATGTCGTCTACCACATGGCAGCGATCCGTATCACCCAATGCGCCGAAGACCCGCAGCTCGCGCTCGAGGTTATGGCGGAGGGAACGTTCAATGTGCTCGATGCTGCGGTGGCCGCTGACGTCGAGAAGGTAGTAGCGGCCTCGTCGGCGTCGGTGTACGGCTTGGCCGACGAGTTTCCAACGGGCGAGAACCACCATCCCTATCACAACAGGACCATCTACGGCGCGACGAAGCTGTTCACCGAGGGCCTCCTGAGGTCGTTCAATGATATGTTCGGGCTCGACTATGTCGCAATGCGCTACTTCAACGTGTACGGGCCGCGCATGGACATCCACGGTGCCTACACGGAGGTGCTCATTCGATGGATGGAGCTGATCGAGAGCGGAGAGCCGCCGGTCATCTTCGGCGACGGAGAGCAGACAATGGACTTCGTGTACATCGAGGACGTCGCTCGAGCCACCATCCTGGCGGCAGAGGCTCCCGCCTCCGACGTCGTGGTCAACGTCGCCAGCGGAACCGAGACCAGCCTCAACGAGCTGGCAAAGGCGCTGATCAAGACAATGGACGCCACCGTTGAGCCGGTGCACGTACCACAGCGGAAGGTGAACCCGGTCTCCCGCCGCCTGGCCGACACGACGAGAGCCAAGACGACGCTCGGATTCGAGGCCCAGGTACAGCTCGAAGAAGGCCTGTCGAGACTGGTCGAATGGTGGCGAGCCGAAAGATCGGCGGCCTCAGGTTCGTGATGCAGACTCAGATCCCGGTCATGAAGCCGTGGTTCGACGAGGCCGAGGTCGAAGCGGCAGCCGAGGCGATTCGCTCGGGTTGGGTGGCCCAGGGTCCACGAGTCGCCCAGTTCGAGGAGGAATTCGCCAAGGCCACCAGTGCCGGCGCGGGAGTCGCCGTGACCTCATGTACGACGGGGCTCCATCTGGTCATGCACGCCCTCGACCTCGAACCGGGCGACGAAGTCGTCGTACCTTCCCTCTCCTTCATCGCCAGCGCCAACGCAGTCCGCTACGTCGGGGCCACCCCGGTCTTCGCCGACATCGACGTCGCCACGCAGAACCTCACGCCCGAGTCCATCGCCACGGTGGCCACCGATCGTACCCGGGCGGTGATGGTGGTTCATCAGATCGGCATGCCCGCCGACCTCGACTCGATCCGAGCCTTCTG
>JAUVPA010000104.1 GCA_030598905.1 Acidimicrobiia bacterium | reverse complement strand
CATACCCATGGCCGAGGCCGCCATGGCGCGCCCCCCTCTCGCCGATGGTTTCGTTCGTTACGTGGGCGAGCCGCTGGCCGTGGTCATAGCCGAGTCAGAACGTCAGGCAGTAGACGCCGCCGAGAGCGTCGACTACGAGATCGAACCGACCCAAGCCGTTGCCGAAGCCGGAGCCGCGCTCGCCGGAATGCACAACATCTTTGCCGACCTACCAGACAACATCGTCTACTCGAAGAGCACTGAGGTAGGCAACCGAAGCGAGTGGCCGGTCGAGGTGAGCCTCGAGTTCCGACACCCCCGCTTGGCGCCCAGCCCCATTGAGGGACTTGCCGTCACGGCGGCACCCGAGGATGGATCGCTGACCATATGGTGCAGCCACCAGGCACCACACAATCTCCATCGCCAGCTCACCTCACTGCTCGACCTGGAGGGCGACCTGCGCATCCGTGTCCCGAACGTCGGTGGTGCGTTCGGATCCAAGGGACCGCTCTACCCCGAATACGTGGTCGTGGCGACTGCCGCCCTCCGCCTCAACCGTCCCGTGTCGTGGGTCGAACGCCGTTCCGAGCACATGACGGGAGGCGCCCACGGACGAGGTCAACAGGCACGCATCACGCTGGCGGGCGATCACGACGGCAGCTTCGGCAGGATCACCGTCGAGGTTCTCGCCGACACCGGTGCCTATCCCCACCATGCGGCCCTGGTGCCCTTCGCTACGCACTTCATGGCAACGGGCGCGTATCGGTTCGAGGAAGTCGACGTGACAACGAACGTCGTGGCCACCAACACAGCGCCGACCGGCCCATACCGCGGGGCAGGGCGACCGGAAGCCTGTTTCGCCATTGAACGCGCCGTCGACACCTTCGCTCGTGCCATCGACATGGACCCGGCAGAAGTTCGCCGCAAGAACGTGATCACGGCAGGCCAGATGCCCCACACCACCCCAACCGGCGCCATCTACGACGGTGGCGACTACCGGCGGGCACTCGACACCGCCCTGGAACTTGCCGGCGAAAGCGCCGTGCGCGCCGAACAGAAGAGCCCGGGAGAGCAGGCCAGCAACCCTATCGGCCTTGGCATGGCGCTGGCGGTCGATCGTGCCGGAGGCGGGAGCGTCGAGCTTGGCGAGTTCGGCGCCGTGAGTGTCGAGACGAACGGCTCGATCACAGTTCGCACCGGGTCAACATCCTCGGGCCAGGGCCACGAGACGGTGTGGAGCCGGCTCTGCGCCGCAGCATTCGATGTTCCCGCATCACGCGTCACCGTGCTGTCCGGCGACACGGCTGAGGTCGCAGAGGGCGGAGGCACATACGGCAGCCGGTCCACCCAGACGGGGGCGGCTGCGGTGTGGCGCACGGCAGAGCGCGTTGAAGCGGCGGCCCGTTCCCTGGCAGCATGTCGACTCGAGGCCAACCCGGAGGATCTCAGGACAACAGGGGACGGCGCCTACGAGGTTGTCGGGAGCCCGGGCAGCGCCCTCACATTGGCCGACCTTGCCGCGGCGGCCGCCGCAGAAGGCGAGCCCCTCGCCGATCAGGAGTATTTCGTGCCCGGGGCACAGACGTTCCCCTATGCGGCACAGGTTGCGGTGGTCGAGGTGGATCGAGAGACGGGCGAGGTCAGCGTGAGGCGCTTCGTCTCCGTCGACGACTGCGGCACGATCCTCGACCCGATGATCGTCGACGGCCAGATCCGCGGTGCCCTGGCGCAGGGTTTTGGGCAGGCTCTGTACGAGGCGTTTGTGTATCGCGATGACGGACAGCCCGAGTCGGGATCACTCGCCGACTACCTGCTGCCGACGGCGGCCGACATGCCAGAGGTGGTCCTCGATCGTCTCGAGACGCCGGCGCCATCGAATCCCCTCGGCGTCAAGGGAATCGGAGAAACCGGAGCCGTCGGAGCTCCCGCTGCCATCGTCAACGCCGTGATCGACGCCCTCGCACCGTACGGCGTCGAATCGATAGACATGCCGCTGACGCCCGCCCGGGTGTGGACGGCACTCGACGGCGTCAAGCCCCCGGCTTGAAGATCATCAGCACGAACATCAAGAAGAGCGTGAAGACCTGAAATCGGGCCGCGTTCTTCGCCTGAGCGAGCAGGGCCGCTGCGTCGGGATCGTCGACACCGTTCTCCTCGACGAGAGCGACGATCTTCTCGCCGTTCGGCCCGAAATAGAACGTGCTCATCCCGATGGCTATTGCCCCCAGGATGAGGGAGAGCGTCAGCCACAGATCGGACAGCGACCAGAAAGTTTCGAAGATCAGCCACACACCAAAGAGATAGGTACCGAACCCGGCCGCTGCCAACAAACGCTTGTTGGCGCCGTGACCCTGCACGTACATCCGCATCGGCATCGTCGGATCACCGCTGCGAAACGACGAGATCATCAGGCTCTGAAAGTAGATAGCCCCACCGAGCCAGGTGATAGCGAAGAGAATGTGGAAGAACCGGACAACGTTGAGCAGCGACATCATTCCGCAGCCGCAAAGATCGGGTCTGCTTCCTCGACGAACCGCTTGAGCGTTCCGAGGAAGCGAGCAGCGTCGGCCCCGTCGACGGCGCGGTGATCGGCGCTCAGGGTCGCGGTCATCAACGATCGGGAGACCACTTCACCGTTCTCGAACCGAGGCATCTCAACGATGCGCCCGGTAGCGAGAATCGCCACCTGTGGCGGCGTCACGATGGCAGTGAAGGCGGTCACGTCGTACATCCCGAGGTTGCTGACGGTGAACGTAGCGCTCATCATCTCCTGGCCGCGGAGCTTCCCCTCGCGCGAACGCGACACGAGATCACGCAGGCCGGCCGCCACATCGTCGACACCGCGATCTCCGCAGTCCAGCAACGCCGGAGCAATCAACCCACCATCGAGGGCGATGGCAACACCAACGTTGACATCAGCGATCAACTCGTGGCCCTCGTCGGTCCAATGGGCATTGAACCCGGGCTCTTCAACGAGGGCCAATGCCGTTGCCTTGACGAGGGCCGCTGTCACAGATACGCGATCCCCGCGCTCGCGTCCGTTGTTGTGGGCTGCAAGCGCATCGAGAAGCGGATTCATCGTGATGTCGGTCACGACGTAGAAATGCGGCGCGGAGCTTTTGCTCTTCGACATGGCTCGGCCGATGGCCGCCCGCATCTTGGTCTGGGGAACGAGAGTCCGGCCGTCCTTGCCCATATCAGGCGTCTGGGGCTTCGAGATAGCCGATGATGTCGCCGACGGCCACCTCAATCCCGGCTTCCTGGACGATCTCAACGAGAGTGCCCCCATCGAGAGCCTCCATCTCCACGTTGGCCTTCTCGGTCTCGACCTCGACGATCAGGTCGCCCTTGGCGATCTCGTCACCGACGGCCTTCATCCACTCCAAGACCGTGGCCGTTTCCATCTCGACGCCGAGCTGCTGCATCTCGATCGCGATACGCACTACAAATCCTCCTCAGCTCGTGACGCTCAATGCGGCGGCCACGATCTTGTCTTCCGTCGGCTCGATGTACTCCTCCAGAGGAGGACTGAAGGGAACCGGGACATCGTCTGCCGTCACGCGCCGGATGGGCGCAGCCAGATCCCCGAAGGCCTCTTCGGCGACGATCGCAACAATTTCGGCTGCAACGCCGCAGCGCCGGTGACACTCGTCGGCCACCACAAGACGCCTCGTCTTCGAAACCGACTCGAGGATCGCTGTCTCGTCGAGCGGCACCAGTGTTCTCGGATCTACGACCTCGGCATCAATTCCCTGCTCCGCCAGGCGTTCGGCCGCCGCCAATGTCTTCTGCACCATCCACGATGTGGCCACAAGCGTCACATCGGAGCCCTTCCGCTTCACGTCGGCCACGCCGAATGGGATCGAGTAGTTCGCGTCCTCGGGCGCCGGCCCGGTGACGTCGAAGAGCTTGATGTGGTCGACCCAGGCCGTCGGGTTGTCACTGGCCACGGCCGTCCGGACTAGGCCAAGCACGTCGGCGGGTGTAGAGGGGGCAATGATCTCGAGGCCCGGGGTGTTCCAGAGCATGGCCTGGGGGCTGTGCGAGTGCTGAGCTGCCCCGCCTCCGCGGATGCCCTGGTTGAAGTGGAAGACCATCGGCACCTTCGTCTTCCCGCCCGACATGTAATAGATGTTGGCCGCTTCGTTCACCACTTGAGGAAACGCCTGGAAGATGAAACTTGCCGTGGCAATGTCGACGATCGGACGTAGGCCGGCCATCGCAGCACCGATGGCGGCACCCACGTATCCGACCTCGGCAATCGGCGGGTAATACACGCGTTCGGGGTAGTTGTCGCGGATCTCCGCCATCATTTCACGATGGTGGGTCAGGCCGAGGAAATACTGGCCCATGAGATGGACACGGTCGTCGTGTTCGACGCTCTCTCGGAGCACCTGGACGAGCGCCTTCGCATAGAGGATGTCGGTCATCGCGCCCCCTCAGGCAAAGACGTCCGCCAGCGCCTCCTCAGGCGCCGGGTAGGGACTGTCGAGAGCGAACTGCACCGCGTCTTCGGCCAGTTTGGTGACGGCCGCGTCGATCTCACCGATCTGGCTTGCGATGGTGTGCCCGTCGGCGAGCAGCAACCGACCGAAGGTCAACAAGCCATCGTTGGTGCGATGCCAAGCCGCGTGTTCCGCGGGGATCGCGTCGTCGTCCCACATCATCGCGACGTCGGTTTCGCCGGTGAGAAGCTGGGGCCATAGCGGCCGATTCCCCGGCCAGCGCACCGTGCGGGCTTCGATGAAGGTCGGGCCTTCGCCGGCTCGCGCCCGCTCGACCGCCGTCTTCATGGTGGTGTACACCTCGGCAGAATCTGTGCCGTCGATGGCGATCGCCGGCATCTTGTAGATGCTCGCCAGGTCGGTCAGCGGGGCGGCTGCCATCGTCGAGGACGGATATTCACCCGCCTTCTGCCCGAGCGCTTCGAGGCTGTTGTTCTCGCAGAGGTAGATGATCGGCAGCGACTCGAGGGCGGCGATGTTGACGGATTCGTGCCAAGACCCCTCTTCGAGGGCCCCGTCGCCCAAGAGGCAGACCGAGACGTTGTCGACGCCACGACGATCGAAGGCGAAGGCGGCACCCGTCGCCAGAGGGATGCAGCCGCCGGTAGCAGCAGAAGTCGTGGGAAAGCCGTGCTCGAGGCTGGCGATATGCAGCGTCCCGCCCTTGCCGCGGTTGTAGCCGGTCTCTTTGCCGAGGATCTCGGCGAGCATCCTTGCCGGATCCGCACCTCGGGCGAGGATATGTCCGTGGTTGCGGTGGGTCGTGAAGGTGAAGTCACCGTCCCTGAGGAGACTCAGCGCCGGCACGCCGGTGGCCTCTTGTCCGATGTAGACGTGGAAATGACCGATGTCGCGATCGGCCGCGAGCTTGATGAGCGCCTCCTCGAAACGACGGATCACCAGCATCAAGCGCAGCTGTTCCACCAGCTGGTCTCCGGGGAGGTCAGGCAGCATGGTTGTCTCCTTTCGTCCTCATACCGAGGTTGGTTCGGAACGGGGGGCATGGTCAAGCGAGCGCCGCGCTGCGGTCACGATGAGGTCCGCCCCAGGCACGAAGTGTTTCTCCCGCTCGAGACTCGCCGGCACGGGAGAGAACGGAGCACCAACGCGGGCAATCGGGGCCTCGAGCACATCGAAGATCTCGTCCTGGACTCGGGCAGCTACCTCTGCGCCGATGCCGCCGCTCGTGACGGCCTCCTGAGCAACAACGAGCCGGTGGGTCGTCGTGACCGATGCCACCACGGTGTCCGAGTCGAGGGGCGACAACGACCGGAGGTCGATGACCTCGGCGGAGACGCCGTCCGCTTCCAGCTCGTCCGCTGCCGCCAGCGCCGTCTTCACCATCTTGGCGAAGCTGACGATCGTGACATCGCTGCCTTCCCGGACAACAACAGCCTTCCCGATCTCGACGGGTTCGATCGGCTGAGCGACCTCCCCCTTGTTCCAGTAGAGGCCTCGATGCTCCAAGAAGAGCACCGGGTTGTCATCGCGGATGGCTGCCGTGAGCAAACCGGCCGCGTCGGAAGGGTTGGACGGAGCCACGACTCGGAGACCTGGGATGTGCGCGAACCAGGCTTCGAGGCTCTGGGAGTGATGCGCTCCGAAACCGCCGCCTGCACCTTGCAGCGCCCTGATTGTCAGAGGGACCCGGACGAGGCCTCCGGTCATGTAATGGAGCTTGGCTCCGTGATTGGCGAGCTGGTCCATGGCCAGCGTCGCGAAGTCGATGAACATCACCTCGACGAT
>JAUVPA010000060.1 GCA_030598905.1 Acidimicrobiia bacterium | reverse complement strand
GTGGAGGCCGGCTTTGTGGGTGAATGCCGACATACCGACGTATGGGAGGTGCGGGTCCAGGGTCAAATTGACGATCTCTGCCACGTGGTGAGAAACGGTGGTCAATCGGGACAGCCGATCCTCCGGGATCGTTTCGTAGCCCATCTTGACGGCGAGGTTGGGAATGACACTGCACAGGTCGGCGTTTCCGGTCCGCTCGCCGTAGCCGTTGATGCAGCCCTGGACCTGTTTGACGCCGAGGCGCACCGCCACCAGGGAGTTTCCAACGGCAAGGCCGGAGTCGTTGTGGAAGTGGCAGCCGAACGTCTGATCCGGCAATGCGTCTGTCACCTCACCGATGATGCGTTCGACTTCGTGGGAGAGGAATCCGCCGTTCGTGTCGCAGAGCACGAGGCGCTCGGCGCCGGCTTCGGCCGCGCCTCGGATGACCGCCAGCGCGAACTCCGGATTGTCCCGGTAGCCGTCGAAAAAATGTTCTGCGTCGAAGAACACACGGCGCCCTTTTGAGCGCAAGAAATCGACCGAATCGGCGACCATGGCAACGCCCTCGTCGAGCGACGTCCGCAACGCCTCCTTGACGTGATAGTCCCAGCTCTTTCCGACGAGACAGACCACCTCAGTCTCCGCTGCGAGGAGTGCGTCGAGTTGCGCGTCGGAGTCCGCCTCTCGACCGGCCCGCCGGGTTGCCCCGAAAGCGACGAGAGTTGCCGACGAAAGCTCGAGTTCGTCCTTGGCTCGAGCGAAGAACTCGTTGTCCTTCGGATTGGCGCCGGGCCAGCCGCCCTCGACATAGGACACACCGAGCTCATCCAACAGGCGACTCACTCGGAGCTTGTCTCCGGCCGTCAGCGAGATTCCCTCCTGCTGTGTGCCGTCGCGCAGGGTGGTGTCATAGATCTCGATCGAGTCCTTGGTGATGGGCGTTGTCATCGGCGAGCTCCTGATATGAGAAACCCCCCGCTCGGGCGGAGGGCTCGTCGCACGCGCGTCGTCAGACGGGCGTGCCTACGGAATGACGATGCGGTAGCGATATTCCATGTATGCCCGAGTATGGATGAGGGTCTCTGCGTCGTCAAGGAAGCTCAGCAAAACCAGCTCCCCCCTGCGTCAGTGTCAGGTCGAGATCCGCTCCGTTACAGGTGAGTTCGCGCCAGACAGCTGTCCGACCCTGTGTTTGACCACGAGCCAGGCAGCAACACCGCCGATCACATTGGCGACCGCCATCGCGGCGAACACGCCATTCACTCCCACTGCCATCGACCCGAGGATGGCAAGCGGAACGTACAGCACAAACAGACGGCCTGCACTCAGCACCGCGGAATGGATTGGTCTGTGCAGTGCATTGAGCGCGGATGAGCTGACCATCAGCACGGCGAGAAGCCCATATCCGATTGGAGCGATCAACAGATAGTCCTGGACCACCGGAATCACTCCAATGTCGTCCGTGAACAGCCGGGCGATCGGTCCACCCAGTAGGGCGAAGACGACAAATAGAGCTGCGCCCCACACAAGAGCAAACCGCTGCGCCAGCCTTATCGCCCGTGCGAGCCGATCCGTCCGATCCGCCCCCCAGTTCTGGCCGACGAATGGCGTAAGGGTCACCCCCAAGGCCACGACCACGCCGAAGCCGAAGAGCTCGACACGAGACCCAACTCCCATAGCGGCCACGGCATGTTGTCCATGACTGGCAACGAGCCACGTTGTCACCGCGATGGACAAGGGAAGCAGCAGCTGTGTCGCAGCGGCGGGAACTCCCACGAACAGAATCGCCCGCCATGACTCCCATAGCTCGTTCCACCGCAAGCGTGCCAGTTTCACCATCCGCTCCCGCTTGACCAACACGTATAGAGAGGCCGTCAGTGATACCGAACGAGCAATAACCGTCGCAAGCGCCGCACCCTGAATCCCCAGCTCCGGGAAGGGACCGGGGCCGAATATGAGGAGCGGATCGAGAACCAGGTTGATGAAGGCAGACGTCGTCATGATGATCGCCGGCGTCCTGGTATCTCCGGTAGCCCTGATCGCGTAGTTCCCGGTCATTGGAACGATGAGGACGACCATGCCGAGGTACCACAGGACCATGTAGTCCCGAATCAGCGGCAGGGTTTCGTCGCTGGCTCCGAGCAACCGAAACACTGGGTCGATGGTGAGTAGGCCGGCAACGCTGAAAGCCACGACGACCATCACGGCGAGGCCCAAACCGTGCGTCGTCAGACGTTGCACGCGGGAATCATCGCCAGACCCGATCGCCTGGGAAATCGTTGCTGACATTCCCGTTCCAAGGCCCTGGGAAATGCTGGCGATGATCATCACGACCGGAAACGTGAAGCTGATTGCCGCAAGCTCAGCGGTGCCCAATCGTCCCAGGTAGGCGGTGTCGACGAGATTGAACGCGATCATCGCGTAGTGCGCGATCAGCATCGGCGCGGTGAGACTGATCAGCGTCGGGCCGATCGGACCGTCGACGAGCCGTGCGGTTCGGGCGGTCACAGGCGGCCACCTTTCGAGAACCGATCACCGATGCAGGTGCCTGCTGCTCCTGCTCGGCGGAGGAAGTACGTATTCAACATACAAGAACGGAATGTGCGATCGATCCGGGCCTTCTCCGGTCCCGGCAAGGGAGATCCCTATTCGATCGTTGATCCGGAGACGCTTGGCGGGCCAGAGGCAAGGACGAACATGCCGGGGAATCCGGCGGTCTCGAATCCATCACTCGGATTCCGGCGCAGGACGGAGTCCTCGATGACGACGGAACCCGTGCGGTTGTTGCTGACATAGAAGATTGCGCCGCCGCCTTCGTTGGCGTGGTTGTCCTCGATCAACGTACCCCGAACCGTCAGCCTCATCGTGTTCCCGTCGTTGTAGATGGCCCCGCCGCTCCCGCCGCCGGGAGTACCCGACTGTGCCGGGTTGGCTCCGTTGCCGATCGCCAGATTGTGGCTGAAGAGACTGTTGATGATCGTCCACGAGACCCCGATGCTGCTCACGCCACCGCCGTTGGAGCACACATTCCCGTACCCGGGCGCTCCGCCGAACGTGCTGTGGGTGACATGAACCGGCAGTCCGTCGTGTTGGCTGAGGACACGGACGGCTGCGCCCCCTACGTCGGGACCGGTGTCGTCGCACACATTGTTGAAGAAGGTGCTGTTGACGACCTTGAACCGTCCGCCGCGTACGAAGATGGCGCCTCCTCCTTCGTGTGCCTCTCCTTTGGCATTGCCGTCGACAAACGACAGGTTCTGCACCGTGAGTCTTGGATGGTCTTGGTTCTGGCAGTGCGAAGTCGTCCACACCTGCGCCTGATCACAGGTGTTCATGTAGAGAATGCGGCGCTCGCCCCGGCCGCTCAGCGTGACTTTCGCCCCACCATCGATCACGGTGACCGGGCCCGTGTTGTTGACGATCTTCGCCGTCGCGGTCATTTCGATCGTCACCGGGTCTTGACCGCAGTCGAAGGTGATGATGCCCCCGCCTGCCACGGCTGCAACCACTGCAGCGGATGTACAGCTCTGCGGAGTCCCGTTGCCGATCACTGTGTCTGGAGTGGACACATCCTCGGCTGCTGCCGCGGCGGGCACTGGAGCATTCCCGTCCGGATTGCCCGGCAGAGGAAGGGGGCGGGGATCGGGGGTAATCGGTGCGAGACCCTCGGCGCGACCCATGAAGCTGGCCATCTCAGCCCGGGTGACCGATCGATTCGGGCAAAACCGATCGTTGCCCGGTGGGTTGCAGCCCCTGGTGACACCCGCCGCCGCCAGCCGGTCGATGTCCGATTCGAAGATGGACCCATCGTCATCGGAGAACAGGTTTCCGCCGCCATCGGCAACGTAGCCATAGGTTCGGACGAGGAAAGCGGCCATTTCTCGACGAGTGATGGTCCTTCCGGGGCAGAACTGGTTGTTGGCAGGCGGGTTGCAGCCCCTGGTGACGCCGGCTGCCGCCAGCCGGTTGATGGCGGGTTCGAAGATCGAGCCGTCATCGTCGATGAAGAAGTCCTCTCCGGTCGCGGGGAGACCTCGTGCCCGGTCGATGAACGCCGCCATCTCGCTCCGCGTGAGCGTCCGATCAGGGCAAAAGCGATCGTTCGTGGGCGGATTGCACCCCATCGTGATGCCCTGCTCGGCGATCGCTTCGATGAATCCTTCATGCACGCTGCCGTCGTCATCGACGAAGGTCCCCCCGGGTGGGAGGGAAGCGCCGTGTGTGGGCGGCGGCGGGAACGCCATGAATGAGGCCACGACCACGACGACGAGCGCGATGGAGGTCCACCTCACCGCGAGGGCCCCGGACTCCATATGCCTCCGTATCGGCAGAGCATGCGGCCTTCTGTACCCGGCAGGACGATCGCCGCTGAGGAAATCTCGGCCTCTGCGTATACTCTCGGCCGACAATCGAACAAAGAGGAGGCGCCTGCTTCCCACCCGTCCACCGCCCGTCTCCGTGGTGATCACACTGAGACAGCACAGGTGCGCCGGGTCGCACGACACAGGCAGCACCTCGTCGTGCTGCCTTTTGTTCGAGATTCCGGCTCCTGCCGGAGTCGATGAACCGGTCCAGGCGCTTTCCTCGTCGGCAACACCGGCGGAGCGGGAGGTACACCGATCAAAGAACCGAGGGTCAACGACCGCATCCGGGTGCGCGAGGTTCGCCTCGTCGACCCGGACGGAGGCCAGATCGGCATCAAGTCGATCGAAGAAGCGAGATGGCTCGCCAATGAGTTGGAACTGGATCTCGTGGAGGTCGCTCCCGACGCCAGACCACCAGTCGTCCGTCTCATGGACTACGGAAAGTTCAAATACGAGCAGTCCGTGAAAGCCCGCGAGGCCAGGAAGAACTCTTCGCGAACCGTCATCAAAGAGGTGCAGTTCCGTCCCAAAATCGGGGCGGGCGACTTCGAAGTGAAGCGCAGGCGAGTCGAGAAGTTCCTCCGGCACGGCGACAAGGTGAAGGTGACCATGCGGTTTCGGGGGAGAGAGGTGACTCACCCCGAAATCGGCCACGAGATCCTCAGCCAGCTTTTCGAGAGCATCGAACGCTTCGGTGACGTGGAGACGGCTCCCAAGATGGAAGGCCGCCAGATGACCGCCGTTCTTGCCCCCATCCGCGGTGGGTTTGTCGACGAGGAGGTCTCCGAGGAGATCCCTACCGAAGAGGAAGAGCAGGAGTAGGAGAAGGCACTGTGCCGAAGATGAAAACTCACAAAGGAGCCGCCAAACGTTTCAAGCGCACGGGCTCCGGGAAGATCACACGCCGCAAGGCGTGGCGCGGTCACAACCGACACAAGAAGACCGGAGCCCGCTGGCGCCGAGCGAAAGGCACCACCGTGCTGTCAGGCGGCGACAACAAACGCATCGACCGCCTGCTCGGCTAGGAGAACGTCATGGCACGAGTGAAGCGTTCGATCAACGCAAAGAAGAAGCGGCGCAAGTTGATGGACCGCGCCTCGGGATACACCGGGGCGAGGAGCCGCCGCTACCGCACGGCTCGCGAGCAGGTCATGCATTCGATGCAGTACGCGTATCGGGACCGCCGTGCTCGCAAGGGCCAGTTCCGCCGACTCTGGATCCAACGGATCAACGCCGCAGCAAGGCAGAACGGCACAACATATTCACGGTTCATGGCGGGCCTCAAGGCCGCCGACCTCGAAGTCGACCGCAAGATGCTCGCCGAGATGGCCGTCAGCGACCCGCAGGCATTCACGGCGCTCGTCGAGGTGGCCAACGGCGCGGCCGAGTAGCGACACGATATGACCATTCGCATGAGGACTCTGAAGTAGCGGGCTCCTCGATGCTGATCAGCGCACCAAGCAACGACCGGGTGAAGGCTCTGCGCAAACTCCATCGTGGCCGAGGGCGCCGGGACTCCGGATTGACACTCCTCGAGGGACCCAACCTCGTTCACGCGGCACAACGAGCCGGTGTCGACCTCGTCGAGATCTGGTCGACCGATGACGATGGCGACGTTCAGATGTCCGCTGCGGTGCTGGCCGCCCTTTCGACCACCGAATCCCCGCAGAGTCCCATCGGCGTATTGCGATTGCCGGAACCGGAGCGGTTGCGTTCGGAGGACACCGTTGTGTTGTGGGGCGTGTCGGACCCCGGCAATGCCGGGACGATCATTCGCACCGCGGCCGCCCTCAATTGGGATATCGCCGTCGGTCCCGGCACTGTCGACGTGTGGGCGCCAAAGGTGCTGCGGGCGGGTGCGGGAGGACACTTCACGACGCACCTTGCACGTCTCGAATCGGTGGGCGACGCCACAGCCGCGGGCCTAGTGACTCTGGCATCGGTGATTCGCGTCGGCGGCACTCTGCAGCAGGGTGGGGGCCAACCGGTTGCCCTCTTCGTCGGCAGCGAACCCCATGGACTGCCCGACGACGTCATCGAGGCGTGCGACAAGAGGGTGAGCCTGGAGATGCCGGGAGGAATGGAGAGCCTCAACGCAGCTGTCGCCGCTGCAATCTTGATGTGGGGGCGTCAGCATACTTGGTGATGAGCGTGTACGCGCGTCCTCGTCTCCGTTACAGTCCCAGCCCATGTTTCACGGCGTGCAAGGTCGACTTCGGTTCGAGGAGAACACCTCGGGCGACTGACCGCGACTGAACCGCAACATCCATACCAACGCCCGGGCTTCAGCACCGGGCGTTGGTTGCGCCTGGTGGGGCCCGACCCGATTGAGAGCAGCCATGACCTCCACCACTAACCTTCCCGGCCCGATGGACCCCTTGGACCAACTCGAAACCTTGCGCGCAGCCGCTCCGGATCAGATCGCCAGTGCCGCGTCGTTGGCAGATCTCGATGACGTCGAGGCGGTGACCGTCGGCAAACGATCACCCATCGCAGAGGCGCGCCGCCGGCTGGCCACAGTGCCTACCGAGAACCGGCCGGCTGTTGGCAAGGCGATCAACGACGTTGCCAAAGAGATCGGAAGGCTGATCGACGACCGCCGCACGGTTCTCGCGATCGAGGAACAGAACGCGCTACTTGCCGCTGAGGCGGTTGACGTCACCTTGCCGGGCAGGCGCCCTAAACGGGGAACCACTCACCTCATCCAGCAGGTGATGGACGAGGTCGTCGACATCTTCGTGTCCCTCGGATACACCGTCGCCTCGGGGCCTGAGGCGGAAACGGAGTTCTACAACTTCACTGCCATGAACATGCCGAACACTCATCCCGCTCGGCTCGAGCAGGACACGTTCTACCTCGATTACGGGGAGAACCCTGAGGAGATTCTGCTGCGCACGCACACATCCCCGATGCAGGCCCGCTACATGGAGGAGCATCGACCCCCCGTCCACGTCGTCGTGCCCGGCCGTGTTTATCGGCGCGACTATGACTCGACGCATATGCCCGTCTTCCATCAGATCGAGGGTTTAGCCGTCGACACCGACATCACTTTCCAGGACCTGAAGGGAACGCTCGACTACTTCGCCAAGGAGTTCTTCGGACCTGAAACCGAGACGAAGTTCCTGCCCTCCTATTTCCCGTTCACTGAGCCATCCGCGGAGATGCATGCATACGCCGACGGTCGTTGGCTGGAGTTGCTCGGCTGCGGCATGGTGAACCCCGCCGTCTACGAGCACGTGGGTTACGACCCCGATGAGGTGACCGGTTTCGCATTCGGGATGGGCGCCGAACGTCTCGCCATGGTTCGCCACGGCATCAAAGACATCCGATCTCTCTACGACCCAGACGTTCGAGGCTTGGAGCAGTACCGATGAGGCTCACGTATGACTGGCTGTGCGACTTCGTCGATCTGCCTTCTGGAGTGGGTCCTGTCGACCTCGTCGAGACGTTCGAGTCGCTCGGCCACGAGGTCGAGGAGTGGGGTCCGATCGAACCGTCGTTCCGAGACGTGGTGATCGGACGCGTTCTCGAAGTCACGCCTCATCCGAACGCCGACAAGGTGCGGCTCACCAAAGTCGAAGTCGGCGAGGCCGAACCGTACGACATCGTGTGTGGAGCCTGGAACTTCGAGGCAGGTGCGGTCGTCCCTGTTGCCCTGCCCGGTGCTGTCCTGCAACACGACTTCGAGATCGGACGTCGAGAGATCCGGGGTGTCGTCTCGAACGGCATGATCTGCTCGGAGACCGAGCTCGAGCTTGGTGATGACGCCGAGGGGATCATGGTCCTCAACAACGACTACCCGGCAGCTGCGGACAAGGTCGGCGAATCCTTCGGTGACCTGATGGCCAATCCCGACGCCTGGTATGACCTCTCGATCACTCCCGATCGTCCCGACGCCATGTCCGTACACGGCCTGGCCGTCGACGTGGGAGCCTTCTACGACGTTGCGGTGCGCACGCCCGTCATCGAGGTCGCAGAGATCGGTGATCCCTCGAGGGCAACCGTCACACTCACCGACGAGGTCGCTAGCCCGCGGTTCGCAGCTCGCGAGGTACGGAACATCACTGTCGGTCCGTCACCACATTGGATGAGGGCTCGCCTCGAGCACGCAGGGCTGAGGCCAATCTCGAACGTCGTCGACGCTTCGAACTACGCCATGATCGAACTCGGGCATCCAACCCACGCATTCGACCTCGATCGGCTCGGCGACGTCGTTGTCGTGAGACATGCTGTCGAAGACGAGACGATCGTGACGCTCGACAACGTCGAACGTCCTCTTCTCACGAGCGACATTCTCGTCACGGACGGCGAACGCCCGGTGGCGATCGGCGGAATCATGGGGGGAAGCGACACGGAGGTGCACAAGGAGTCGCGCCGCATCCTCATCGAGGCGGCCTACTGGCATCCTCCGAGCATCTTGCTGACATCGAAGCGGCTCGGCCTCAGGTCCGAGGCCTCGGCCCGTGTCGAACGTGGGATGGACCCCAACTTCTGTGCGCGTGCGGCCGATCGAGTAGCACAACATCTCGAGCAGACGGCGAGGGGAGAAGCGGCCCCGAACCCGGTTGAC
>JAUVPA010000123.1 GCA_030598905.1 Acidimicrobiia bacterium | reverse complement strand
CCGACGGCGCGTGTCACGATGAGGCGCGCCTCGAGCTCGGCTCGGTCTCCGAAATGGGCGCGCCATTCGTCGTCGAGCACCAGGACGGCCTCGAGCGGGACGGAGAGAGCCGTGCGGTTCGGTGCCGTGACAACCAACCGGCGGCCGCATTCCAGAGCCAGCACATCTCCCTGCACGTCTGCCCCTCGCTCCAGAAACGTCTCGATCCCAAGGGTCAGACTGAGCCACAGCACCGCAAGGCCGAGGATCGCAGCTATGAACCGCCACATCGCAGCCTCCCGCGCCTTGCTGGATCTTGTTCGCCCTCCCGCCGGTCAGTCTGTGAAGACATCGAGCAGCGCGTCATCTCGCTCAAGACGTGCTACCTATGGGGCATCGGCGAGCGTCTGCCCGTGGCCGGCAGGACCGTAGCAATTCTGGGCTCATCGACGGGACGCCATGTTAGGGCCGAAAGACCCTGATCAGGCCTCCACCAAATGGACGACCCCTTTAAGTCAAATGGGTGAATAGGCAGACGTGACGGCCTCAGGCACGATTGATGCATGACCGAAACCTCCCTCGACGATCTGATCGACGGTTCTATTCGCGTTCGTGACGTTTCGACGGTCGGCGCAATTACGGAGCCGTCTCCAGGAACGTCACCGATCCTCGTCTGTCAGGGGCTGCATCCGGGTGCCTGCCTGCTCCTCGAGCGAAACGGCATCGACGGCCTTGGCGCAGATCATGGTCTCGTCGTCGAGCTGGATTTCGACTCACCAGACCATCGAGCCTTCCTACCAACGCTCCGCTCCACCGTGTCCGAAGAGACCGCTCTCGTCGTTCTCCCTCGGGTTGATCCCGGCTTCAGACGCAGGCGCCTGGGCGGACCGTCGGCGGTGGCCATCAACGAACAGAAGTCAAACCAACACAATGCCAGGAGGAATTCCTCATGAAGCCGACAACCATCCGGTTGCTCGTCATCGTCTTCGCCGTCGCACTGTTCGCCGCAGCCTGCGCGAACGGGAACACGGCAGACGACACGGCCACCGAAGCAGTGGCAGACACGACCGCAAACGTGGCGACTGCAAACTCCGACGCCGCTGAGGCAGACCAACACGAGGCCACCGATGATCACGACGAGGCCACCGACGATCACGACGAGGCCACCGATGACCACGACGGAGAAGCCGACAGTGGGGCGGAGGGCCGGACCGTCGAGGTCACCATGACCGAGCTCGCATTCACACCGGGCAGCATCACGGTGTCGGCGGGTGAAACCGTGGTCTTCCACGTCACCAACGAAGGTGCGATCGAGCACGAGTTTCGGCTGTCCAACCCCCACCGGATAGAAGAGCACCTCGCCTCCGGGCACGCGGATCACAACGAGGGAGACGCCGAGGCAGCCGAGGTAGGCGGCCACGACGCCGATGCCGACATCGTCCTGCTCCTCGGTCCTGGAGAATCGGGCGAGGTTCCCATGACTTTCTCGGAGGACACAACCGTGTTCACCGAAGTCGCCTGCCTCATCCCCGGTCACTACGAAGCCGGCATGAAGGGTGCGATCGAATACGCCTGACACAGCCTCCGCCTGGAACGGCCCGCTGCTCCTTCCCCGGGGCGGCGGGTCTCTCCGGCCGATAGGAGGGGCTCCGATCGTTAGATCGGAGCCCCTTTTCGTGTCTAAGGCAGTGCTTCTTTCCGTCGCGGACCGAAGCTGATCCGGCCGCTCTCCCGAAGTCGCCTATTCAGTCGGCGCGATGGGTTGAGTGTTGTTCAAGGCTCGCCGCCACGTGTACGCGGCGAGTGTTGATCCAGCGAGCAACGCGGCATGCCTGATCAGGATTGAGAGGCGAAGCGGTCGCGTGTGCATGACAGAGTGTGACGGTGTATGTTTGTTTCGCCTCCTGGCAGGGAGGTCCAGAAGAAACCCTCCTCGCCAGGCCCCACCAAGGTCGACGGGGGGTTTCTTCGGTCAGGGTCCTGATTCGGCGGGAGTCATGGGCAGACCCAACTGATCTGGAGCGCCATCGACGTCGGCCAATTCTGTTTCGATGTCACGCAGCATCTGTTTGGTGCGCGGGTCGCCGGGCTTGCGGCGCAAGATGTCACGGCGATCGATGAGACCTTGGATGCGGGCGGCTTGAGCGCGATCGCGGTACGGGTTCATGTTCCTGGTCTATCGGCCTGGTCTTCCCGAAACATGGGGGTCAACGTCGCCGGTTGCGTCGTGATTAGTCCCGGATCATCCTCGACGCGGTTGATACGATCGTCTGCCATGGACTACAACCGTGGGCCGACCGTTCGACTCTCGGCTGTCCTCACCTTCGGCGGCCTGCAGATTGCATTCCTGATTACGTGGTTTGCGGCGGCTGGTGTGCTGCGGCGCCGGCTGTCACCCAACGTGCCGCTCATCGTCATTTGGGTCATCACCTTCTTGGTTCTGGCTGCAGCGTTTGGTGGCCTAGCGTTCGCGATCAACCGCATCTGGGCCGCGCGGGACAGCCATTGAGGCCGTTCTCGCGAAGTCAGGCTGATCGATGACTGGCCGCTCGGAGTCACTTCGCTCATCGGGATCGCTTCGCTCGCTCCAATGAGTTGAGCGGGCACGCGAAATCTTCTCCTCGCAGTCTCCGGTTGGTGCCATATGGGCGGCTCCGGGGGAGTAGCTTCGACCCGTCGGGATGAGGGTTCCCCCTGCGATGCCGCGGCTTCGGCTTCGGCTCGCCCCTACCCCTCGCTCGATGCGGTGCGACGGACTGCCGGTGGGGTGGTCCGTCCGCCGCGTGCAAACCGCTTGGCTATCTCATGGTCAGCGGAGGCGTGTAGGTTTGCGCGTGGTCACTGCGGGTCGGGATGAAGCAGGGGGTCCGCAGAGTCCCTACGGCGGGGCCCGTCGCGTGCGGCGGGCTTCGTCGCGTTACCACAATCCGTGGTGGCGTGTACAATCACCGTTGAGGCCCCTACTGGGTCTTGCCCGATCAAGAGAAGGCCCCCGGGATCCCCTGTGAAGGTGACACCTGGGGGTCTTCTCGCGGTTCTTCACATCAAGGGTGACAAGGCTTGTAGGTCGATCTCGTGCGGTGGTGACTAGTCACCCGCTCGTCGTCGGCGTGCCATCCACTGCTCTCCGGGGAGCTGACGACCGGGTCCTCACAGGGAACAGAACCCGCCCGTAGCAGGTGACACGCCACCACGGACGGTAGTCGACATCGCGAGTAACGGGAGGCGGTCGCTAGCTCAGTGCGTCTCTTCGGATCGAGCGGCTGTGCCCTTGGCGACGATGGCAAACACGACGACGGCGACTGTGTACCCGATCAGGATCATTGCCGTGGTTCTCGTTCTCGGCCGTGGCCCGACGCTACTCCGCCTTTACGCAGAGGACGGGAACGGTGGCGTCGTGGAGAATGTCGAGAGCGTTCGATCCGAGCAGCATCTTGCCGGTCGCCGAGCGTGTCCTGATCCCGATGACGATGAGGTCGGCTTCGTGGTCGGCAACTGCATCCACGATGTCTTTCGATGGTTTGTTACCACGAACGTACTCGTGGATGTCGTACGTGACACCGGACTCCTTGAGTGTGGCCTCGGTGGCGGCGAGAGCCCTCGACATGGCGATGTAGTCCTCGGCCTCCTCGTGGCGTCCTCCCGGTTTGGAGTTCAACACCACCAGGGAGGCATCGCGGAGTTTGGCCTCTTCGATTGCCTTGTCGATGGCGGCGTGGCCTTCGGCTGTGTCGACGAACCCGACGACGATTTTCATGTGTTGCTCCTTTTGGGATTCGGATCCCATTCTCGCGAACGCGACGCTTCGATGTGTAGGGGCGTTTGTCATTCGCCTCTCTTCAGCCGGTGGCCTCGATGGCCTGCGGTGGAAGCCCGTCTCTCCATGTGTTGAGCATGCTGACAGCACCGATCTCGATAATCGTCGCGTAGGCGGCCTCCGCTGCGTCGAGAGCCTCGGGCACTTCATGGCCCATGACGGTCGCGAAGAGAAGCTTGGATCGAATGACGGTATCCAGTGGAGAGATCTCCTCCTGAAGTCTGATCCATGTCGTGAACGCGGCGACCGCCTCGGAGTTCCCGCCAGCGAAGTAGGCGTCACCAGCGGCGCGAAGGAGATCTAAGGCTTCCTGGGCTTTGCCGATGTACGGCCACTCCGCGGCCTTCGCCGAAGCGCGGGCGAACTCGGCAGCGTCATCGAGGAGCAAAGCGGCACTGAGCGCGATCTCAGGGGCGACGAGCCACGGGCCAATCAGGTCGACCTCCAGCGCCGTGTCCAATGCCGTCGCGTAGTCACGTCCCATCAACGCGCAGCTTGCGAGCATTTGTCGGGCCCGGGCTCGTACCTGGGGATCCTCGTGTTCGAGGAGCTCGGCCGCGTGCATACGGATTGCTTCGAGAGCCTCAGCACTACCGGAGCGAATCCACTCGATCAGTAGTCGGTTCTCCTCGACCACATCCTTGGCGAATCTGAGCAGGTGCTCGTACTCCTGGACGTCCATGAGTTCGAGCGCCTCGTCGAACCTCCCCATCTCCAACAGCCAATGCGCGAGATTGGCCCTGAACCGCTGGATCGTGTGTTCATCCCCAACACGGATACCGAGTTCCAGCCCCCGTCGCATCGTCGGACCGGTTCGAAGGCGCCCGTCGGCCGTCTCGAACACGGCGAGGTTGTTGAGCCCGCGTCCGGCAGTGAATCCGAGGTCGTTGTCCTCGGCAAACCCGACAGCGCCTCGTAGTACAAAGAGGCCCTCGCGAGGCCGGCCAACGTAAGTGAGTATCGAGCCTTTGGTGATGAGGGCGTCCGCAAGCACGGCAGGCTCGGCGTGGGCTTCAGCGATTTCCAGCGCACTTTCGACCGTATCGAGGCTCCGCTCGAGGTCTGAGTTGAGAAAAAAGGCTCTGGCGAGTGCAGCGCCGAGGCCCGCCTGGGCAGATCCTCGAGATGCAGGGTCGAAGTGAGGCTCCATGTGCGAGATGGCCGTCGCGGGCTCGCTGCGATCGATGTAGATCGTGCCGACGAGCGTGGCGGTGTCGGCGACCTGATCGCTCACACCCTGATCGAGGTACCAGCCGAGGGCCGTTTCGGCCTGAGTTATTGCCGTTTCGTAGTCGAGTTGGCCAAAGGCTGCCCGCGCCGCAAGCATCCGGAGACTGGCGAGATCGGAGCCGTCGTCGGTGAGGTCGATGGCGCGGCGGCACAGCGACAGGACCTGCTCGTAGGAGTGGAGGCCGGCTGCACGCTCCGCGGCACTCGTCAATGCAGCACGTGTCTTGTTCGCGAGCGCATCATCCGGGTGGGCCGCATAGGCGTCGACGTAGTGGCTCGCCACAAGTGCAGAGAATTCGATGTCCTCGAGCGTTTCGTAGTATTCGGCGACTCGAAGGTGTCGGTCGCGGCGCTCAGGTTTCGCCAAGCGACTGTACGCGACCTCCCGGATGACGCTCTGTATGAAACGGTATTGGCCCCTCTCGGGTGATCGAGGATCCGACTCGAACTCGAGGAGCTCCTTGTGGACGAGATCGCTGAGCCTTTCGTCGAGCCCGCCACGATCCAGTCGACAGACCACCGCGAGCCCATCGGCGGTGAACGACTGACCTAGCACCGATGCGTCCTGGATGAGGGACCGATCCTCAGGTGGCAGCCGATCGAGGCGAGCTGCCACTACCGAGTGCAGT
>JAUVPA010000030.1 GCA_030598905.1 Acidimicrobiia bacterium | reverse complement strand
CGGAGGCCAGCCACGGTTGTCTTGCGGCCAGATGAATGAAGGCGTTACCCCCGACGGAGAACCCGACCAGCATCGCTCGGGGAATGCCCAGGCCACGCAGCACCGCGGCCAGGTCGCTGCTGAAGCGAGAGACTCCAAGCGGCCCCCAGCCCAAGGTGGAGCCGCCGTGCCCGCGCATATCCACCAATACACAACGGACTCGATCGGCGACCAAGTCGACCACGCCGCCCCAGTGATGGATCGCCGTGCCCGTCCCGCCGTGAGCGAACACCACTGTCGGACCGGCGCCGACATCCCATACACACAAGGTGGCATCGGGCACCGCGACGACGAGAGACGAGCGGAATTCCGTGTGAGTCATGACCGTCCGACCCTAGGTCGACCAAACTTTGACCACAAAACAAACGTTTGGTAGGTTGCCGGAGCGGTCGGAGTCGAGCACCTCGGCGACCGCATCAGCCAGCGAGGAGTCGACCGTGGACAAGGTCCGTTCCCTTGAAGACGCGGCGGCCATCGTCAACGATGGCGCGACGATCGGAGTCGGCGGACTGTCGATGAATGGGGCGCCGATGGCGTTCGTCCGTGAACTCATCCGGCGCGAGGCCCGCGATCTCACCGTTGTCGCCATCGTGTCGTCCATGGCCGTGGACTGGCTGGTCGCCGCCGGTTGTGTTCGCAAGGTCGTCACCGGGCTCGTCAGCTTCGAGGGATTTGGTCTCGCCCCGAATTTCAGGCGTGCGGCCCAGGCGGGAGACATCGAGGTCGAGGAGTACTCCGAGCACCTGTTGATCTGTCGTCTGCAGGCGGCGGCGTACCGGCTCCCGTTCGTACCCACGAAGGCTGGGATCGGCACCGATGTCCTCGACCTCCATCCCGACACCACCCGCCTAGAACGGGACTCCGCTACCGGAGAGCTCTACGTGGCGTGCACGCCGCTACCACTCGATGTCGGGATCGTGCACGCCCACGAGGCCGACCGCCTCGGCAATGTCCGCGTCAACCCCAAACTCATCTGGATGGACTCAGACATCGTCCGCGCCGCCGCCGCCACGATCGTCACAGTGGAACGTATGGCCGACCACGCCACGTTCGTCGCGGCCCCAGAACACACGACCTATCCCCGATTCACGGTTGACGCCGTCGTCGAAGTCCCATGGGGGGCCTATCCGACCTCTCTCTTCCCCGAGTACTCGCATGATGCTGGCTTCTATCAGGCCTACCTGGCCGCCACGAGGGAACCCGAGCAGTGGAGTCACTTCTGGAAGAGCCGGGTCGGGGCACCGGAAACGCAAGGCGAGTTCCTCGAGGCGAACGGCGGAGCGGAAACGATCTTGTCCATCCGGCAGGGAACCTGATGAGCATCCCCGTACCGGGAGCGGACTGCACCGTCGATGAGCTGATGGTGGTCACATTGGCCCGGGAGTTCACCAACGACACCCGCGCTTTCAACGGGGCGGTCAGCTTCATCCCCGTCTGTGCCTACCTGTTGGCCCGCCGCACCCACGCTCCGGATCTCGTATGGGCCGCATCGTCGATCGCCGTCGACGCCGACCCGGATCGGCTGGCCGAATCCACCTTGTCCGACGCCATCTGGACCGGCGCCTCGATGCTGTCGAACTCACCTTTCGACTTCTGGGCGTACGCCCAGGGGGCCCGGTACAACACCTTCGCCTTTCGCGGTGCGCAAATGGACCGGTACGGCAACGTCAACAACACCGTGATCGGCCCGTATGACGACCCGAAGGTCCGCCTCCCCGGCGGCGGCGGCATGGCCGACCTCGGCGGAATGATCCCCAACGTGTACCTGTGGAGCACAACCCACAACGACCGGACCTTCGTTGAGCAGCTCGACTTCCGCAGCGGTCTGGGGTGGGGCGATGGAGGCGACCACCGTCGCGAGCTCGGCTTCTCAGGAGGCCCTCAGCTGTGTGTCACCAACCTCTGCGTGATGGACTTCCACCCCGAGTCACGCGCAATGCGCCTTCGCTCGGTGCACCCCGGTGTCACCGCCGCCGACGTTCAGGACGCGACTGGATTCGGGGTGCTACTCCCCGATGACGGCAGCGTTCCCGATACGGCCCTGCCGACGGAAACCGAGCTGCGCATCCTCCGTGACGAGGTCGACCCGACGAGCATGCGACTGCGAGAGTTCGTGTGATCCTGCCCGAGGACGACTTCCCCCACCCGGTTCCTCCTCAGGCATCCATGACGTGGAAAGAGAACTGGGTCTTTCCCGGCTTCGATCCGGTACAGAGAATTGCCACCCTGTTCCACTTCTCTCTGCGGCCCGGTGAGGGCGAAGGCATCTTCACCGCCAAGCTTTCGGGTCCGGGCTGGAAGCACCGCTACGTCGGGCGGAGCCCGGTGCCACGCGATCTGAGCACATTCGTGCCGGTCGCCGATGAACGACTCGTCTTCACCGTCACCGAACCCGGTCGACAGTTCGCCATCGACTACACCGGCGACGGCATCGAGGCCAACCTCAGTTACACGGGTCGCTTCCCCGCCTTCGACTTTGCCGATGGACCCAAACCGGAGGGGGAGTCGCCGCTGGGGCCCATTGGCCTGTCTGTGTTCCCCTTTCACCACTACGAGCAGGGCCTCGACATCTCAGGCATGATTCGGCTCCTCGACGGCGAGCACGCCGGGACCGACCTCACTCTCAGCGGCTGGGGCAACCGGGACCACTCTTGGGGGTGGCGCGACGATTTTCAGTTTCGTTACCACCACTGGGTCTGCGCCTCGTTCGATGATCTCTACATTCAAGGGTCTGTGATGAAAGAGACGTCCTTCCCGGAAACCAAACACGGCGGATTTGTGTCCTCCGCCGCCGGCAACGCCGCCACGGCATTCGTCGACACCAGCGACGCCTACTGGAAGGTCGAGGCCAACGAACGCCTCGGTGCGCTCGATCGAGACGTCCGTTATCCGATCACTACGGTCGACGGTGAGACATACACGGTGGTTGCCCACATCGGGTCCGACTTCGGCCGTCATTGGCTCAACGCCCGCTCGGCGGACCGGTCCAAGGCCTACGAGGACTGTCAGATCTTTTGCGACTACACCCTCGAGGAGACTGGTCAGCGCGGCGCCGGCGTGCTCGAAGTGGGCACGTATCTCGAGGGCCCGGGAATCGCCGACACCCTCGGCCGACCAAAGACGTGACCACCAATGAGGGTGTCGCAGCCGCCCTCACGACCTGGTTCGAAGCGAAGCTCGGCTACCCGGTAGCAATCGACGACGTGCACCGCCATGCCGAGGGCTGGTCGTGGCACACCTACACGATGACAGTGTCAGCCGCGAACGGCACCGGGAAGAGACACGGCTACGCCGTTCGCCGCGAGCCCGAGGACGGGCTCTTGGCGCCGTACGACACCCGCCAGCAGTATCGGCTTCACGAAGCAGTCCTCCATGGATCCGACGTCCCCATGGCGGACCTGCATTGGCTGGAGACCGACAAAAGCGTCCTCGGCATGCCTTTCTACGTGATGGATCGGGTCGAAGGCATCGTGCCTGCGCAATGGAACGCTCGGGATCCTTCTATCTTCCCCGACGATGCCGCCCGCCACGCCGTCGGCGTCGAGTTCGTCGACATACTCGGCCGCATTCACACCATCGACCCGGTATCCATTGGGATCGATTTCCTCCCGACGGTTGGATCATCCGACGAAGCCGCGGTACGCCAGATCGACTGGTGGGAGGAACAGTACGAACGCGCCAAGCTCTTCGATGTTCCGCTCCTGGGGGAATGCATCGGGTGGCTTCGGGCCAACGTCGCCACTTCGGGACAGGTCCGCCTCGTGCACGGCGACTACCGCATCGGGAACTTCATGATCGACGAGCATCGCCACATCAACGCCGTGTTCGACTGGGAGCTCGCCCACGTCGGAGATCCCGCCTTCGACGTCGCCTGGGCGGCCATGCCACTGTTCCGGGGCCGGTCACCTCTGGTGTCGCAACTGATCGACCGCGAGGAGTATCTCGCCCGGTACACGGAAGCCACGGGTATCGCGATCGAAACCGAGGTGATGCGTTTCTGGACGGTCTTCGGACATCTCCGGGCCAGCGCACCGCACATCACCGCGGCGCGCGCTTTCGAGGATGGCCGCGCTCCGGATCTTCGGCTGGCGGCCATGGGACATCAGAACCTGTTCATCCTTCGCCAACTGGCTCGCGAGCTCGGCTACGAGGCTCCACCGGTCGGCTCTTCCACCGAGCCGACTACCCACGCCGGGAGCCCAATCCAGATATCGCTCCACAACGTGCTCGACAAGATTGCCGATTCGCTGTCCACAGATGTTGCGCCGGCCGTTGACGACCCCTTCGCCAGATCGCAGGCGAGCGCGGCGGCGGAGCTCATTCGCAACCTGGCTGCCCGGGTCGAATGGCGCGCAACGGATCAAGTCGAGGCCTTGCAGCGTCTCCGTCACGTCCTGCGCTCGGCTCCCGAGGCCGCAGGAATCGGCGAGGTCGTCGCCCATCCGCTCCCGGATGCGAGCGAGGCCGCCGCTCTCAATGCGGCGCTGGTTGCGCACTACGCCGCCCTCGGCGAGCTGCAAACGTGGCTGGCCGTCAACAACGGGGACGGCGACCTGTCGTCCGCCGTCGAGGAGTTCGTTCTCTGGGACCTTGCCGCCCAGGCCAAGATGCTTCGAACCGGCATGTACCGATCACGCAAACCGGAGGACCCATGACCGACCTCGGTCTTGTGCTGCCGATCCAGGCAAAGGACACCCCCCTCGATCGCCTCTGGGAGGAGCTTCGTGCCGAAGTCCTCGCCGCCGAAGAGGCGGGCTTCGATGCCGTCTTCCTCACCGAGTTTCACCAGGCCCACGGCGGTGCTCTCGTGTCCCCGATGCTTCTCGGAGCAGGTTTGTTGCAGGGGACCGAGCGGATCCGATTCGGAGCGGCGGTTCTCGCCACGCCGCTGCATCATCCGATCCGGCTGGCCGAAGACACCATCATGCTCGATTGGATCACAGCCGGCAGGGTCATCTTGGGCCTTGGGATCGGACACCAGCCTCCCGATTTCGCGGCGTACGGAGTCGACCGAGATGCTCGGCCAGAAATCTTCGAAGAGCAGATGCAAATCATGCTGCAGTGTTTTTCGGGAGAGGCATTTGCATTCTCCGGAGCCCACTTCGCCGTCAAGGCCGCCATCACTCCACGACCCTTCACCAGCCCCCACCCTCCGATCTGGATGGGCGCACACGCCCGAGCAGGACTGGAAAGGGCGGGCCGCTACGCGGATGTCTGGATAAGCGATCCCCAGCGCGATGTGGGGACGATCGCCCGTCTCGCCGATCGCTACCGCGAGGCAGCCTCAGCAGCCGGCAGGAAACATCGAGTTGCTCTCTTCCGCGAGGCGTGGATCGGCGACGACACAGCCGAATGTGAGGAGGTTTGGACGCCCCACGCCTTGGCGATCCACCGGCTGTACTACAACGTCGGCGTCTACCGGGAGGTCTTCGAGCCGTGGGTGACGGAGGTCGCCGACCGCAAGGACTTCACCCTCGATCGGATCGCCCCCGGCCGATTCCTCTATGGGTCGCCGGAACAGGTGCGCGGGCTCATCACCGAGTGGACGGAGCTGACGGGCGCGGACTACATCGCTCTGCGCCTCCGCCACCCCGGTGGGCCATCCCACACCGAGACGCTCGAGGCGATCAGGCGGTTCGGTTCCGAGGTCATCCCCTACGTCTGAGCCTCGATCACGTACTGGCTTCTGGCCCCTTACCAGTTGCCGTCTGGGGAAGAGGCATCGCGGGGAGCTTCACATATCGCTCGGCGGACTCCGCTATGGCATCGCGGGCGTTCATCCAGGCCTCGATGAAGGTGTCCTCCGCCTCGTAGTCGAAGGGATCGAGAACCGTCCACGACACCGAGTCGTTTTGGTTTGCGACGAGCCAATCGACCGTCTTGGCGAGCCCTTGCCTCGCGGGCACCGCGTCCACGTATCCGAGCAGCGTGCGGATGCTGGTGGTGTCGGGAATCACGTGGGGAGAGCAGTCATACTTGAAAACAACGAGCCCCCATCCCGGGCTGGGAATATCCCCGGGAACCGACACCATCTCCACTTGGCCGCCCATGTGCTCGATGATCATCTCGTGCCACTGCGCCCGGGAGAACTGATCGTCGTCGGCGCAGTTGAACGCGCGCCCCGCCGCCTTCCCAGGATGATCCACGGCGAGCAAGATCGACTCGGCGGCGTTCCAGCTGCTCAAGCGAGAGTGCACCGCCAATCCGCCGTCGGGGACGACCATGAAAGTGCGGCCATCCAAGATCCGTTTGACGGAACTCCACTCCCACGCGTGGGGATTGCGAGGCCCATAGATCGACGGATAGCGAAAGACCGAAGCGCCGAATGCACCCGACTTGCCAAGGTCGAAGACGGCATCCTCCGTGCGGCGAACGGCGCCAGCCCCATAGAGAGCACCCTCGATGCCTTCGGGCGGCACGAGTTCTGCGTCCTCGCGAAACAGCGCTTGAAGCCCACGAGGATGGTTTACGTCCGGCGGCACGAAACCTTTGTACACCGGGGTTCCGCCCACCGATATGAACTGGCGGCACTCTCCAGCCGCGGCCTCGGCAATGAGCCGAACTCGCCCATATGTCGCAATCACGACGTCGGCATTGAGTCCCTCGAAGGCCGATGCGATGTCGTCGGCGCTGAAGGGATCTCCGTGACGATGCCTCACATCGGGCATCTCGTCGATTTCGTGGCGGCCGGTGTGGAATATCTCAACCTCGAAACCGCGATCGAGCAATCCGGCAACGAGGTGCGGCCCCGAAGGACCGGTGCCGCCGACGACCAGTGCCGATTTCATCTGGCTCCGGCGCGGCGATCCGCGTCGGCCCCGGCGATCACGTCGGCGTTGGCGGAGTCGATGATTGCGGTCGCGCCCAGGTACTCGGGGCCGGGGACGCTGTCCATGGCGCAGTATGTTATCTACCAAACGTTTGGTTGCCGGCCTGCCGGGAAAGTTGATGCATCCCTCCATCGCGCTGATGCGCCGTTACGTCGTGGACTACACCAACGCTCACGATATGACCCAATGCTCGACGATCATGGAGCCGGACTACCGGATCCACATCGGCGGTGAAACTCTCGGCTTCACCGAATACACCGAGATGGTCGAAGGGGCCTATGCCCGCTTTCCCGACCTCACGCTCAGCGTTCACGGTCTCCATAGCAATGGAGAACAGCTCGCAATGCAGTTCAGTGAGACGGCGACGTCTGTCAAACACGGGGTCACCGCAACATGGCACGGCATCTCTCTCTATCGGCGGGGTGCCAACGGGAAACTCGCCGAATGCTGGGTCGAGCAGGACTTCGCAGGACGCCTTGCCCAACTCCGCTCAGGGAACGGTCGACCTCCCGACCCCGCCCACCCCGATCCGTGGTCCCAACCGTTGCGAAGCATCAATCCTGATGCGGAAGAGGCCGTGCGGTCATGGCTCGAGAGGCCATCGGCTATCGACGACGTCTTTCGAATCGGGGTCAGCAAAGGCGTCGCCCAGGTCGATGCTGCCATGTCTTTCGATACCGTCGTGGTCGCTCACGTGACGCTCGAGGGCCGTTACGACGGAGGGTTGGTCGGTGTATCTGCCACCGGCGCCCCGTTCACATGTGGAGCAGCTGTGGTTGCCGAGTATGACGGGCGGTCCGTACGACTCACCGAATCTATAGCCGACCACTGGGGTCTCTCCCGTCGCCTGATGACGGGATCGTCACTTACTGACTGATCAGTAAGTAGAATGATCTCATGCTCGACTATTCTGTCGCCGACCACATCGGTCTCGTCCGTTTCGATAGACCTGAGAAGCTGAACGCCCTCAGCCGAGAACTCCTGACCGAACTTGCCGCCATCGTTGCCAATCCTGGCACTGATGTTCGGGTCCTCGTCCTGCACGGAGCCGGGAGATCGTTCAGCGTCGGTGGCGACTTCGACGATATGCGAGGCCTCACCGACGCTGCAGGCAGGCGCACCTACATCGCCGAGGTCTTGGCGGTCTTCGCCGCGATCGAACACGCTCCACAGACAACGATCACCGCGGTGCACGGCAACGCACTGGGCGGTGGCTGTGAGCTGGCGATCGTGAGCGACATCTGCGTTGCCGACGCCACCGCGCAGTTCGGCCTCCCCGAAGGTCGGGTCGGCCTCGTCCCCGGGATCGCAGCCGTGCGCGCCCACCGCAAGATGGGCGGAGGATGGATGCGGTATCTCCTGCTCACCGGCGAGTCGATCGACGCCTCAACCGCGTTCGCGGCGGGTCTCGTCACCACCGTGACGCCGCAGGGAGAGCACGTGGAGGAGGCCATGAAGTTGGCGCGGGCGGCTGCCATGATCGCGCCACAAGCGCGCGCCGCCGCCAAGGAACTGCTGGCACTCGGCCAGACGGCGCGATACGAAGACTCGGTCGACCTCATCCCCCGATTGATGGACACCGCGGACCATGCCGAGGGGCTTGCTGCTTTCGCCGAGCGCCGCAACCCGAACTTCACGGGCCGATGACCATCCCGGAACCTCCCCCCGCCGATGAGCTCGCCGCCGAGCTGGCAAGGAGGAGGGCCGTTGCGCTCGAAATGGGTGGTACCGAGCGGGTCGCCCGTCATCACGCCTCGGGTCGGCTTACGGTCCGAGAGCGCATCGACCGATTGGTCGACCGGAACTCGTGGTTGGAAGTCGGGATGCTCGCCCAACCGGAGCGACGCATCGATCGGTACGTGCCGGGTGATGCGGTCGTCACCGGCTTCGCGGAGATCGACGGTCGGCCCGCCGCGGTGATCGGCATCGATGCAACCGTCCTCGCCGGTACGACGGCACCGGTTGGCATGCGGAAACAGGGCAGAGTCATCGCAGCGGCCGGGCGCAAAGGTTTTCCGATCGTGATGTTGGTCGACGCCGACGGTGGCAGGATTCCCGACGTCATGGGGTGGCGATTCTCAGGACTGCCATTCGATTTCTCCGAATTTCTCCAGACACCCGACGGGTTTCCCGCTGTTCCGCGAGCCGTCGCCGTTCTCGGTGCGAGCTACGGAGACGCAGGCCTGCATGCCGCCACTGCGGACTTCGTCGCGATGACTGCCGCTGCCGCTGTAGGCCTCTCTGGGCCCTCCGTGATCGAAGCTTCCATCGGCGAGAGCATCACAGACGAACAACTCGGTGGTGCCGCGATCGCGTCACGAACCGGCACCGCTCACCTCGTCGTCGACGGAGAAGAGGACGCCTTCTCCGCCATCCGTGCCTTCCTGTCGTACGTGCCGAGCAACGCTTCGCTGCCTGCTCCACACGCCGCACCGACAGATCCAGCACGACCGATGGTCGAGGCCGCCGCTGCAGTGCCTGATCGCCGACGCAGTGGATACGACATGTACGACGTCATCGAAGGACTGGTCGACGCCCACACCATTCTCCCGTGGCGTTCCGCCAACGCACCCAATCTCATCACGGCCCTCGCCAGACTCGACGGAGAGCCGATCGGCGTGATCGCCAACCAGCCGATGCATCTGGGTGGCGTTCTCGACAACCCGGCACTCGCCAAGGAGCTCGACTTCGTCGACCTCTGTGATCGATTCAACCTGCCGCTCGTGTTCCTCCAAGACGTTCCCGGCCTGATGGTGGGGAGCGCCGCCGAGCGTGATGGCATCGTGAAGTCCTACGAGCGAATCGTGGCACGGATCTCGAGGGCGCGAGTACCCAAGATCTCCTTCGTGCTCAGGAAGGCTTACGGGGGCGGGCACTACGCCATGGGAGGCCGTCCCACGAGACCCGACTTCCTCTTCTGCTGGCCCACGGCGGAACTCGGATTCATGGCTCCCGAGGCCGGAGTGCGGACCGTGCACCGACGCCAGCTCGACAATGCTGCAGAAGAACACGGATTAGAGGCGCGAGAGGCGCTCTTCGCCGAGTTGTCGGCCGAGTGGACGAACGAATCAGAGCCATGGGAGGCCGCCGCTCACGGATTCGTCGACGACATCATCTTCCCCAGCGAGACAAGGGCAACGGCCATCAAAGCAGTGGATTTCGCCTGGGGATCACGTCCCCGCGTCTCATGACGGGAGAGGAGCGACGGAGCCAGATCATCGATGTCGCCGAACGGCTGTTCTCCAAGCAGGGCTACGAGCAGACAACGCTCGACGACCTCGCCGCCGAGATCGGCTTCACCAAGCCGGCCATCTACTACTACTTCGACAGCAAAGACACGATCCTGTTCGAGATCCACGATCGTATCGTGAGGAAGGCGCTCGAAGGACTGGAGAGGATCGAGGCCAATCACGATTCGGCAACCGACCGCCTCATGGCTGCTCTCCTCGCCCACGGTGAAGCCGTGCTCGCCAACGTCGACGCCAACCGCGTTTTCGAGAGAGACCGCCATGCCCTCTCCGCGCCGCGTCGGAGTGCGATCCAAGAACGCGACCGGCAGTACACGCGGATCCTGAGAAACTGGCACACACAAGCCGTCGACGAGGGTCGGCTGCGAGCGGCCGACTCCACCATCGCCATTGGCAGTGCCTTGGGTGCAATCAATTGGGCCTACCGCCTCCCCGCCGCGGCAACGCTCGACGCACGGGACGCCGCCGCGCAGCTCCTCGACGCAGCGGCCCATGGACTAGGAGTTCAGCCCTCGTAGAGGCGGATCATGGGAGCGACCTGAAGCCT
>JAUVPA010000012.1 GCA_030598905.1 Acidimicrobiia bacterium | reverse complement strand
CGATCAGCCGGCCGGACGGTAGCGACCGAAGACACCAGCAAGACTCTCGGACACCTCACCGACGGTGGCTTCGATGCGAAGCGCCTCGCAGATCGGATACAGCAGGTTGGCTCCAGACTCCGCGGCAGCGACGACAGTTGCGAGGGCCCCATCCACTGCATCTCCATCTCGCTCATTGCGCAGGTCTTTGAGCCGGGCAACCTGTGATCGCTCCAACTCCGGATCGACCTTGAGCAACGCCGTCTCCTCATCGTCGTCGACCTCGAACCGGTTGACGCCGACGACAACCTCGTCGCCTCTCTCCACGGCGGTTGCGTAGGCAAACGCCGCGTTGTCGATCTCGCGCTGTTGGAAACCTTCCTCGATCGCCGAGACGGCTCCCCCGAGGTCGTCGATCTTGGCGACCAACTCCCGGGCTTCGGCTTCGAGGCGATCGGTGAGAGCCTCGACGTAGTACGAGCCACCGAGCGGATCGACGACGCCGGCCACGCCAGACTCGTTGCCGAGGATCTGTTGGGTGCGCAGCGCGAGCATGACAGAGTCCTCGGTGGGCAGGCCGAGAGCCTCGTCGTAGGAATTCGTGTGGAGCGATTGGGTGCCTCCCAGGACCGCGCCGAGGGCCTGATACGCCGTACGAACCACGTTGTTGTACGGCTGCTGTGCTGTGAGGGTCGAACCGGCAGTCTGGGTGTGGAAGCGCATGATCCACGATCGCTCGTTCTCGGCGCCAACGCGGTCGCGCATGAGCCGAGCCCACATTCGACGGGCCGCCCTGTATTTGGCGACCTCCTCGAACAGGTCGTTGTGGGCGTTCCAGAAGAACGAGAGCCGGGGAGCAAAATCATCGACATCGAGACCTGCGTCCTTGGCCGCGTCAACGTAGGCAAGCCCGTTGGCAATGGTGAACGCGATCTCCTGCGCCGCTGTCGAACCGGCCTCGCGGATGTGATAGCCGCTGATCGAAATCGTGTTCCAGCTTGGCATCTCGGCGGCGCAGTAGGCGAACAGGTCGGTGATGATCCGCATCGACGGCCGCGCCGGGTAGATGTACGTACCGCGGGCGATGTACTCCTTGAGGATGTCGTTCTGGACCGTGCCCCGAATCCGTCGGGGATCGGCTCCTTGCTCCTCGGCAACCAGTTGATACAGCAGCAACAGGATCGCGGCAGTCGAGTTGATCGTCATCGATGTCGAGACGTCGGCAAGTGGGATCCGGTCGAACAGCACGCGCATGTCCCGAATCGAGTCGATGGCTACGCCCACCTTGCCTACCTCGCCTAGCGCCATCTGGTGATCGGAGTCGAGACCCATCTGCGTCGGCAGATCGAAGGCGACCGAGAGGCCCGTTTGCCCGGCGTCGAGCAGGGCGCGGTAGCGCTCGTTAGTGGCGGCCGCCGTGCCGAAACCGGCGTACTGGCGCATGGTCCACAGCCGACCGGTGTACATCGTGGGGTAGGGGCCACGGGTGAAGGGAAAAGAGCCCGGCGCACCCAGATCGAGCGCCGGATCCCAATCGGTCAGATCGCTTGCGGTATAGAGGTTGTTGGCTTGGTCGTTCGGCAATGCAGGGGCCTATCCGGGGACCGTTCCTAAGCTCATCGGCGGTGTCGATGGTACCGGCGGCAACTCCGCCCATCGCTGCGACGTCATCCCCTCCACGCTGAGCTGTCACAAATGGCCAGGGAACCGAACATCCACGAAGCGCATCGCTTGGAGCGCCGCGGAAGGCGGCTTCCTGCGCTCGTCATCGTCAGCCTTGTGGTTGTACTGGGCGCTACGTGGGTTGGTCTCTTCGGCTTCATGACCGGCAATTCCGCTTTCGGAACGGTCGAAGACCTCGAGGATCGGTACATCTGTGACGTCGATGAGGTAGCTCTCGAGTTCCCCAATCTGTCAACGCTGTCGGAGGTGTACACCGACGACGGTGTCCTCCTCGGCAAGCTGACGGAACGCAACAGCCAACCGGTGACACTCGACGAGATGCCAGAGCTCGTCGTCGCGGCCCTGCTCTCCGCGGAGGACAAGGATTTCTACAGCCACGAGGGCATCAACTTCAAAGCCATCTTCCGGGCCGCGCTCGCCAACTACAACAGCTCGGGCGTTCAGGGCGGCTCGACTCTGACACAGCAGGTCGTCAAGGCGAACTTCTTGACCGCCGAACGAACGATCGAGCGCAAGCTGTGCGAAGCGGTGGTCGCCGCCGAACTCGAGCAGCTCTACACGAAGGACGAGATTCTCGAGTTCTACATGAACTCGGTGTTCTATGGCTCAAACGCCTACGGCGCCAAGGCGGCCGCCCAGGAGTACTTCGGTGAAGAACTCACTGGACTCACCGTCGCACAAGCAGCGACGCTGTTCGTTCCGGTACGCAATCCCACGATCTACCACCCACGAAACGAGCCGTCCAACACGATCGCGGCCCGAAATCGAACGATCAACCAAATGGTCGCCAATGGATTCATCTCCGAGCGGGACGCGGCCAGCGCACGAGGTGAGCCGCTGGACGTCATCGCGCACGCCGGATTTGAGGAGTTGGCGCCACCGGTGATGATCGCCGTCCGCCAGCAGCTGCTCCGCAACGAGGAATACGGCCTCGGAGACGATCCCGAAGAGCGCAAACGAGCCGTGTTCGGTTGCCCAGCCTCGGACACATCGTGTGAAGGCGGCGGCGGACTCAAGATCCACGTCACAATCGACTACGACCTCCAGGAAGAGGCCAACCGCATCCTGCGTGCTTGGTTCCAACCGGGGTTCGGCGGGCCAACGGGTGCCATCGCCGCCGTCGACAATCGCACCGGCGCCATCCGGGTCATGGCATCGGGCCTCGACTTCGGCACCGATCTCGAAGCCGGCCAGCGGCCGTACGATCTGGCGAGCGAAGGAGGTCGCCAGGTGGGGTCGGCCTTCAAGCCGTTCACTCTCGCAGCGGCACTGGAGTACGGGCGTCTTGATGGGCAACCGATCACGCTCGGCAGCTACTGGGATAAATCGAGCCCCGCGGAAATCGACTGCGGCTTTCCTTGTTACAACGGCAGCAACATCTGGCCGGTCCGCAACTTCAATCCCAACACTCCCCAGGCTCTCGAATCGCTCGAAGCCGCCACATACAACTCACGCAACACTGTCTACGCCAGGGTCGTGGACTCCGTGGGACCTGAGCAGGTCGTTGAGATGGCGGAGAGGCTCGGCATTCAGGGCGAGCTGCGCCCCTATCCGTCGATCACGCTCGGCGTGTTCGATGTCAGCCCCCTGGAGATGGCCAGCGCGTACTCAGTGTTTGCCACTCAAGGTCAACGGTACGAACCGTATCTCATCGAGAGGATCGAGGACGCCGACGGCAACGTCGTATTCGAGCGCGACCCGATGCCGACGGTCGTCCTGAGCCCGTCGATCGCAGCAGCCGTCAACTCGACTCTGCAACTCGTCGTTGCAGAGGGCACGGGACGGCGGGCCGACATCGAACGCCCTCAGGGCGGCAAGACGGGGACAGCCACCGATGCCCGGGACGTGATGTTCGTTGGGTACGTCCCGCAGCTGACTACGGCGGTGTGGGCGGGCTACGCCGATGGCGCCTTGCCCCTGGAGGACTTCGTCGTGTGGAACGACCTCGAGGGTGAGGAGCAGTACTTCCGAGCCGCCACGGGCGGGCAGCTCGCCGCTCCCATCTGGAAGCAGTTCATGCTCGAAGCTACGAAAGGTACTCCGCCCATCGACTTCGCCCCGGAACCGCCGGGCACCGCCGTGTATCGGCAGACACCGTTTGCCACGGTCCCCGACGTTGGCGTCGAGACAACAGACGGGTCGCTCGATGCCGGCGCCGCTGTCGACCTCGTCTTCGCCTCGGGGCTGGCGGGATCGGTGGTCGAGGTGGCCTCCGAGGAGGAAGCCGGTACGGTCGTCGGCACCAGCCCTCTAGCCGGGACGAGGTTGCGCCAGGGCTCGTCGGTCGAAGTCCACGTGTCGAGCGGAGTGCCGCCCGAGGTCGGGATGCCGGACCTTCGAGGCATCGACGTCGGCGACGTCGCATCAACGCTCGCCGAGTTCCGCGCCGAGACCGGTGTGGTTCTCGGATGGGTCGTCCAAGACGTCTTCGTCGTCGACCCCCAATTGTCGGGCAAGGTCGTCCGCACCGATCCCACAGCCGGCAATCCCGTCACCAACGAACAAACGGTGACGCTCTACGTCGGCGTCCAGCCGTAGTCCTCGCGTCTGGCGTTTTGTTTCGCGATTCAACTGTTGTCTATTGACTTCTATTGGGTATTCCTGATATCACTCTGGTATGAGTGCTTCACCAAGTTCGGCGGCGCCCGAGGTAGTCCCCTTCGATGCCCGTCCTCCCATCGAACAAGCTGGGGATGAAACCGCGCCACCTCCGGGCGCCGCCGATACCCCCTACCGTCTATTGCGCCCCACCGTCGCGCCCCGACGCGAGGTCAAACCCAAAGTGTGGGACGACCACCACGCCACCCTGGGCTACCCACCGTCGCACCACTACGTGAGGCACTTCTGGGTCGCAGCCCTCGGTTCGGGAGCGGTCGCCGATCTCATCCGCCTCGCCGTCGCGGCCGACCGCGGCCGCTCCCTCCCCGAACCCACCTACCTCAACCTCCTCATCTCTGAAGGCCTCGCCGCCCGCGACGGATCGGACCTCCTCGCACGCACCGTGATCCCACCACTCGCCGCCCGCCACGTCCGCAACCTCCCGCCCCGCCTCCGCCGCGAACACACCCACCACCGCTTCGCAAGCCGCTGAGCCACCTACGCTCCGAGGAATGGTGGACCTCTCGGAGGCAATCGAGGCGCTGGCCGGCAAGCAGAACATCCTCGTCTTCACCGGTGCCGGAATCTCCACCGAATCCGGAATCCCCGACTTCCGCGGCCCGAAGGGGCTGTGGAAGCAGTTCGATCCCGACGACTTCTCCTACGACCGCTACGTCTCGGACGCCAGCTGGCGCATCGAGACGTGGGGCCGTCGCTTCGACTCGCCGTTCCTCGACGCACAACCGAATCCGGCTCATGAGGCTGTCGCCGAGTTGTACCGACTCGACCTTTCCGTCGGCTGTGTCACCCAGAACGTCGACGGACTGCACGGCCGAGCTGGTCTTCCCAATGGGGTCCTCGTCGAACTCCACGGGAATGCGGCGAAGCTCCACTGCATCGGCTGCGGAGACGAACCGGATCGCAACGCGGTCGAGGCGCGATGGAGAACCGGCGAGGTCGATCCTGCGTGTGACAAGTGCGGCGGGATCCTCAAGTCGAAGATCGTTTTCTTCGGAGAGGAAATGCCACAGCGAGAGATGGTTCGCGCCTGGGCCATGGTCGAACACGCCGACGCAGTGCTCGTCATCGGAAGCACGCTGTCCGTGTATCCGGCGACATTTGTTCCTCTCGAGGTCGCGGCGCGGGGACATCCGATGGTGATCATCAACCAGGGAGCAACCGATCACGACGCTGTCGCGGCAGCCAAGGTCGACGGATCCGCGGGTGCTGCGATTCCGCAGCTCGTGAGTGCGCTCGCGGCGGCTCGGTAACCTCGGGGACGATGGAGTACCACGAACTCGTAGAACGGGCCAAAGCCCGAGTGGGCGAGATCACCCCCGAACAACTCGAGGCCAAACACGCCTCATACACGGTGGTCGACATCCGCGAGCTCGAAGAGCGTCTCCAGGGAGCAATCACCGACTCTGCCTTCCTTCCCCGAGGGGTCCTAGAGCGCGATTTCGGACGGCTGGTTCCAGATCGAGCCGCACCCATCGTCCTCTATTGCGCCAGCGGATCGCGGTCCGCTTTGGCAGCGGCAACGCTTCAAGACATGGGCTACCAGGACGAGGCCTCGCTTCTCGGAGGCTTCGCTCGCTGGAAGACCGAAGGCAGGCGGTGGTCGGCGCCCGGAACGCTCGACACCGATCAGCGAGTGCGATACGACCGCCACTTGAAGCTGCCCGAGATCGGCGAGACCGGCCAGGAACGCCTTCTCGAGGCACGAGTGCTCGTCGTCGGCGCCGGAGGCCTCGGCTCACCGGCGCTGCTCTACCTCGCTGCGGCCGGTGTGGGCACGATCGGGATCGTCGACGGCGACCGTGTCGATACCACGAACCTGCAACGCCAGATCATCCACGACGCCAGTGACGTCGGCGCTCTCAAGACGGAATCGGCGCGGGCTCACCTCGCCGCTCTGAACCCAGATGTGAAGGTCGAAGCCCACTCCGTGCGCCTGACCGCCGCGAACGCGGTGGAGATCGTTGCCGGCTACGACGTCGTCGTCGATGGCGCAGACAACTTCCCCACCCGGTATCTCATCAACGATGTGGCCCTTAGGCTCCGCAAGCCGGTCGTGCACGGATCGGTCTTTCGCTTCGAAGGCCAAGCCACCGTGTTCGCTCCTTACGAAGGCCCGTGCTACCGCTGTCTCTTTCCGTTGCCTCCACCACCGGAGTTGGCTCCTTCGTGTGCTGAGGCGGGGGTTCTCGGTGCCCTGCCCGGGATCATCGGTTCGGTGCAGGCAATCGAGACGATAAAGGTCGTGCTCGATCTCGGCGAAACGCTGGAGGGACGACTGATGATCTACGACTCCCTCGATCAGTCATGGTCGACTCTGCGGTTCGATCGTGATCCCGGATGTCCGGCGTGTAGTGATCCGGAGCAGCCACCTGCTCTCGTCGACTACGACGAGAGCTGCGCGATCTAAGCCGTCACCATCTGGAGACCGGGCGGCCTGCCGTACGCCTCGAACTCGATGACGTCCTCGTCACTGATCGACGATGCCGCCGAGGGAACGGGTGCCGGCGCCGGTGTCGCCGGAGCCTTCGGCTGAGATGCTGGCGCGTTCGTTGTGGTAGTCGTCGCGGCAGGTGGCTGCGTCGTTGTCGTCGTGGTTGCGGGAGCGGCGGCCCCGATCTTTCTCATGAAGATCACGGTCACCCACATCTGATTCTCGTTCGCCTGCACGACTCCAACGCCGACATGGGTGAAGTCGCCCATGATGTTTTGCCGATGTCCAGCCGAGTTCATGAAGGCTGTGTGGAGAACGTCGACGGTCGGCCCGACTCCGACATTTTCGCCGAGGGCCTCCCAACCCGATGTCACCGACGCCAAGTTGGGATTGTGTGAGATCCCCCCGGCATTCATCATCGACGTCGACCACGACCGAGCATCGTCGACGAGATCGGAGTACACCTGCAGCGGAGGGAGTCCCTGGCTGGCGCGGGAGGAGTTGATCTTGGAGACAAAACTGCCTTCAGCCCCTGCCTGGGCGGGAATCGCAAGACCGAACGTGAGTAGCGCCAGAGTCGCCACGACCACGAGTATCCGGTTGGTCTTCCGCACGCCCCTCTCCCTGTCGTCGACCTGATTACCACTTAAAGTGGTTAGAGAACCACTGTGCGTATCGGTCGATGGGCGCGCCGCACTTAGGACGTTGTCGGAAGGAGCTAGTCAGCTGTTAGATCGACTCGGCGAGGCGACGGGCCAACTCGCGGAGCATCGCGGCGGCTATCGCCGGCTCTTGGTCGAGGAGGTTCGTCATGTCGTTGCGCCTGATGGCGAGACACCGCAGGTCGTTTGCGACGGCAACGCGTGCAGTACGTGGGGTGTCGGTGAGCACAGCGAGCTCGCCGAAGAACTCGCCGGGCCCACGCTCGATGGTCTCACCACCGGCGAGCTCCACACGGACCGAACCTTCTTCGATGATGAAGAGGCCGGTGCCCGGTTGGCCGACGTCGATCAACACCTGACCTGCGGGTGCCTCGAATTCGGTGCTCACCGCGGCGATGTGGGATAGGCCGTCATCGGAGAGGGAAGCGAAGATCGGCACACGACGCAGCGCTGCAATAGTGTCGGTGGCCATGGGCGGCAGCGTAGCTCTCAGCGCGAGGGCTGCATCTCGCGGTGTTCGACTCTCCCGTCGACATGCAGAGCGAAACGGCCGTCGGTGCGAGCATGGACAGGACTCGGGGTCGACCACGGCCATCCCCCGAACTGGGTGCGGTGGTAATCGGTGACTGCTTGCCTGAGTTCCTCGGGGGTATTCATTACAAAGGGCCCCAGCTGGAAAACGGGAGCACCGATCGGCTGGCCTTGCAGCAGCAAGAATTCGGCAGGTTCACCATGATTGGTGATTGTCGTCTCCACATCGCCCTCGAGCCGGGCGCCGACGGCCGGACCGAAGCGGGTTCGACCGGCACTCACCTCGCTGCCGGTGAAGCAGTGGAGCATGCGATTGACCGTCGCCGGGGCAGTTGGAAGAACCCACGAAGCTTCCGGCTCGAGCCGGATCAGCCAGATGGCGAGGTGAGAGTCGGCGTGTGACGCCCACGAGTCGGGAGGCGGAGATGGCGCCGCAGCGGACTCGACGACACCGGCCATGACATCGACGCTCACACCCGCTGCCGGAGCGATGGTCGGGATCTCCTCCCCCCACAGCATCCGGAAGTAGGCGGGAACCATCTTCGATTGTGGCGGCAGGTTCAGCCAGATCTGGAACAGCTCGAGCTTGTTGGGCCCCTCCTCGTCGAGGAGGGGGAACATCTCGGCGTGCATGATGCCGCTGCCGGTCGTCAGCCATTGCACATCGCCCTCGCCGTATCGAGCGGTGGCACCAAGCGAGTCGGAGTGATCGACGTAGCCGCGGCGGACAACGGTGACCGTCTCGAATCCGCGGTGAGGATGCTGGGGGAATCCTGGGACATCGACTCCGTGGTACATGCTCCACCCGTCGCGGTAAGAGAAGTCCGAGCCGAGCTGACGCCCGGTCAGTGGTGCCGCCGGTCCCAGAGCATGGTTGCCGGCGGGATAGTCGTCGACGTGGTGGACGGTGAAGATGAATGGATCCAGCCCGTCCCAAGGGAAACCAAGCTCAACGAGTTCGAGGACGGGATCAGTCATGCAAGGATGGTACGGGAGATCGGCACCGCGGCTGACGACACCTGTTCCGCCAGAGCCACGAGGGTGCGGACGCCAAACCCGGTTCCGCCCTTGGTGATGTAGTGCTCGGCCTTGGATGCTCGCGCCGGCCCTGCGATGTCGACGTGGACCCAAGCGTTGTCGCCGACGAACTCCTTCAAGAAGAGCGCGGCGTAGATCGTTCCGCCGTAGCGGTCCCCTATGTTCTTGATATCGGCGATTGGCGAGTCGAGTGTCGGCCGGTATTCGGATTCGAGCGGCATGCGCCACACCTTCTCACCTGCGTACTTCGCCGCGGCTTCGACGGAGTCGAGAGCGTCTTCATCGTTGCCGAATACGGCCGCGATGTTCACCCCGAGCGCCACCTTGGCGGCTCCCGTCAACGTGGCGATGTCGACAATGAGGTCCGGTTCCATCTCGGCGGCAAGCGACAAGCCGTCGGCGAGAATGAGCCTTCCTTCGGCATCGGTGTTGAGGACCTCGACCGTCTTTCCGTTGTAGGCGGTGAAGACATCGCCGGGACGAAGGGCCGAGCCTCCCGTCATGTTCTCGGTGAGCGGTGTGATGCCAACGATCGAGACGTCGAGTCCCTTCTCGGCAATGGCCTTCATCGCCCCGAATACAGCGGCAGCGCCAGCCATATCGGTCTTCATCTCCTCCATGAACGAAGCCGGCTTGATCGACAAACCACCCGAGTCGAAGACGATGCCCTTGCCCACGAATACAAGGCTCTTATCTGCCGAGTCAGGCTCATAACGAAGGATCACAAGCCGAGCCGGATTGTCCGCTCCCGCGTTGACGGCCAGCAATCCACCGAATCCACGATCGGCGGCGTCGCTTTCGTCGATGATCTCCACAGTCACAGAATCGGGCATCGCGTCGGCTGCCCGCCGAGCAAGAACTACGGGAGGTGTGGAGATGGCCGGTTCGTTGACGAGATCGCGGGCAAGGCCGACTGCGGCCGCCAATTGCTGCGCTGACTCGATTCCTGCGTCTTCCGCCCCTCCAGCCAGGACGAGCTCGACGTTCTTCGACTCCTTGGGCTCAGATTTGTAACTGTCGAATCGATAGGCGCCCAGGAGGAATCCAGTCACAACGGCCTCAGCCGCTCCGTCGATCTCGACTGCATGCAAAGTCGTGACAATCTTGGGGTACGGCATCGCTTTGGAGCCGAGCGTCCCTGCTGCGCGCCGCAGTGTTTCGAGATCAACTTCGTCGCCGAGACCGATGAGCATCACCTCCCCGTAGGGCAGATCGCCACCGGGGAAGCCAACGACTTGGCCCACCTTGCCGGAGAAGTCCTTGCGCTCGAGATACTCCTCGATCCAGTCGCCGAATGCTTCTGCCACGACATCAGCGCCCGGTCCCCAGGTGAGGTCGGCGAGGACGGGCACTGCGAGCAGGTCTCCGTCTCCCCCTACGACATCGGGGCCTCCAGTGATCTCCGTCATTCGGCATCTCCTCGTCGGCTCGGACTCCACTCATCCTCGACCGAGCGCGCCAACATGTACAAATAGTCATTGAGGCGGTTCAGATACGGCACGACACTTCCGTCCTCGACGCCGGTCGCCTCGTGTGTCACGGCTCGCCTCTCGGCGCGGCGGACCACCGAACGTGCCTGGTCGATCGCTGCCGCAAGGGACGAACCGCCGGGCACAATGAACTCCTTTGGGGCACCGACTGTGTCGGTGAGGGCGTCGATCGCCGCCTCGAGCTGCTCGACCATCTCGGGAGTGACCCGCGACACGCCGTCTTCCAGCTTGGATCGGTTCTTGGTCTGGGTGGCCAATTCCGCCCCAACAACGAAGAGATGGCGCTGAACCCGAAGGATCGCGTCGGCAACGTCGCCATCGGCGAGGGCACGGGCAACGCCGAGAGCCGAGACGGCTTCGTCTACGGTGCCGTAGGCCTCGGGACCAGTGGAGTCCTTCGGCACCCGGCCGCCGTAGAGAAGACCGGTGGTGCCGTCGTCGCCCTTGCGCGTGTAGATCTTCATGGGCCCGCGACTCTAGATGCCACCCACCACGAGAACTCGGCCGAGCGTGATCACACCGAACGTTGTCAGCACGGCCAGGTAGGAGAGGCCGGTCGCCGCCATCACTCCGGAGTAGCGCCTCTCTTTGAGCGAGAACCACACACCGGCGATGAGCAGGCCGGTGAACCCGCCGAGCATGACGTAGGCCATTCCGAACACACCTTCCGTCCCGCTGATCGTGATCGAACCCGTGGAGGCCACGTAACCGACGTCGACGATCAGCCCTGCCCCGGCAATGACCGCCAGTGTGTGCAGTGGCCTTCTTGGCAAACGCGGATCCACTAGGTACCAGTGGCCGAGCATCATCTCCGAGGTGATCGAGCCGAGAAGCACGGTGCCGCTGCGAGCGGGCAGCGGTGGCGAGTCTCCCATCGCAACACCAAGTGAAACGGCCGCGGCCGCGGCGAACACGGCCGCGGCAATTCGAGGACGGCGAGCCACAACGATCCCGACAATGGCAAATACGGTGCTCACCCAGGCAAGCGTGCCGCCTCCGGCGAAAGAGGTGAGAGCCCCGACGCCGGCGACGACGCCACCCGACAGCCACAGGTACCCGGGTCCCACGACGCTCCAGTAGGCAATGAGAGCGGTTCCGGCAGCAATCCCTGCTCCCCACATGGCGAGAACGAGGGCAGGGGTCAGTTCCACGCTTCACTCACGCCGAGTGACTCAGGAGTCCCGCTGGGACTCGAGCCAGTCAGCGATGCGATCGGCGACCGCGCCGGGTGTGAAGCCGAAGTGTTCAGCCAGATCCTGCCACGGGGCGGACTCACCGTACCGATCGATGCCGATGGTCAGGCCACGACGACCGGTGAAACGCTCCCAACCGAACGTCACTCCGGCCTCAAGCGAGACGCGCGGAAGGTTGCGACCGATGATGTCGCGCTGGGAGTGTTCGTCGAGATCGAGGAACGCCTCGACGCAAGGCATCGACACGACGCGCAACGAGACTCCGCGATCGGCCAGGAGCGTGGCGGCCTCTTCCGCGACCCACACCTCTGAACCCGTTGCAATGATCACGGCATCGTCTCCCGGCCGCCGGACGTAGGCGCCACGAATGGCCGAGTCGACCGGGGCCAGCGTTTCCGGAACGGGGAGACCTTGACGTGAGAGCACGATGCCGGTCGGCCCGTCGGTCCGGTTCAAGGCCACCTGCCAAGCGGCCGCAACCTCTGCAGGATCCGCCGGTCGGAATACCCACAGGTTCGGAATCGCACGCAACGCGGCGAGATGCTCGATGGATTGATGGGTCGGTCCGTCTTCACCGAGGAAGATCGAGTCGTGGGTCCACACCCAGATCGATGGATCCCCCATCAATGCGCCTAGGCGTACGGCAGGCCGCATGTAGTCGGAAAAGGTGAGGAAGGTGGAACCCGCTGCACGCAGGCCGCCGTGCAGATTGATGCCGTTGACCGTTGCTCCCATGGCGTGCTCGCGGACTCCATAGCGGACGTTACGCCCGGCCCGATCCTCGGGCGAGTAGTCGGGTTCCCCACTGAAGTTGGACTTTGTCGACCCGGCCAAATCGGCGTCACCGCTCAACAGGTCGGGTCGGAGCTCACCGAGCACCTGGATGACCTCACCCGACACCGCGCGGGACGCCACCGAGCTTCCTGCATCGTGAGCGGGCGGGACGAGAGCAACCGGTTCAGGGTCGAAATGTGAGGTCCACAACTCGGTTACCGGCGCACCTGCTCCCGCCATCCGATCAGACCACGCCAGCCGCGCCTTGCGGCCCCGTTCCATCGCGTCGGCGAAGTACCCATACACCGCGTCGGGTACTTCGAACGGTGGGAGCGTCCAGCCGTACGCCTCCTTGGTCACCGTGACCTCATCGCTTCCCAGCGGGGATCCGTGCGCCTTGGCCGTGTCCTGTTTCGAAGGGCTTCCGAAACCGATGTGGGTCTTGGCTGAGATGAGCGTCGGCCTGTCGCGCTGCGTCACAGCGTCACCGATCGCGCCGCGAACGGCATCCCGATCGTGACCGTCAACCGTCTCGGTCCTCCATCCGTAGGCGCGGAATCGCGCCGGCACGTCCTCAGAGAAGCTCCACGATGTCGGCCCTTCGAGCGAGATGTCGTTGTCGTCGTAGATGACGACGAGCTTGCCGAGAGAGAGGTGGCCGGCCAGCGATGCCGCCTCCGATGCCACACCTTCCATGAGGTCGCCGTCGCCGACGAGCACGTACGTCCTGTGGTCGACGAGATAGCTCCCGAATCGCGCCTCCAGCTGTGTCTCGGCGATGGCCATTCCGACCGCCATGCCAAACCCCTGGCCCAGCGGGCCGGTGGTCGTCTCGATCCCGCGATGGAGCGCCACTTCGGGGTGGCCTGCCGTTGGGTAACCGAGCTGTCGGAAGTTCTCGATGTCCTCCATCGACAGTTCGAAACCGGCGAGGTGCAACAGCGAATACAGGAGCATGGACCCGTGGCCGTTCGACACAATGAAACGGTCCCGATCCGGCCACGTCGGATCGTCCGGATCGATCTTCAGAAAGTCATGCCACAGGACCGTGGCGATATCCGCCATTCCCATCGGCATACCCGGATGGCCCGAATGTGCCTTTTCGATGGCATCGATGGCGAGGACGCGGATGGTGTCTGCTGCGAGCTGCTCGGTAGTCACGGCGCTGGAGGCTACTTCTCCCTTGGCGCGTGCCGACAAACCCCCGACGTGCGTGCTTGGGCGACAGATTATTGGTCGCGTAAGCACGAGCGACGCGTCTGTGGTCAGTTGGCTGAAGCCAGCGATTCACGGGCGTGGTAGGAGGACCGAACGAGCGGACCGGCCTCGACATGCGGCATGCCGAGGCGGCCTCCTTCGTCGGCGTATCGATCGAACTCATCGGGGGTTACGTAACGATCGATCGGCCGGTGCCGGACGGTGGGTCGGAGGTACTGTCCGATCGTCACAATGTCGACTCCCACGGCCCGCAGATCGGCGAGCGCTCCGAACACCTCTTCCTCCCGTTCGCCCATCCCCACGATCAGCCCGGACTTCACGGTCCCCGCCGGGTTGAGCCACTTCGCCCGCGCCAGCAGCGCAAGCGATCGTCCGTAGTTCGCCGCGGTCCGAATGTCGCGCTGGAGCCGAAGCACCGTCTCGGTGTTGTGATTGAGGACGGCGGGTTTCTCGACCATCACCGTCTCCAAGGCCTCCGAGTCGCCCTTGAAGTCCGGAATGAGAACCTCGACATCACAGTTCGGCAAACGATCACGGATCTCGCGGATCGTGGCGGCGAAGATCGCGGCGCCTCCGTCGGGAAGATCGTCACGATTGACGGACGTGAGTACCGCGTGACGCAGACCCATGCGCTCCACAGCTTCGGCGGCGCGTCTCGGCT
>JAUVPA010000087.1 GCA_030598905.1 Acidimicrobiia bacterium | reverse complement strand
TCACCGGACGAGCGGCTTGTCGAGATCGTCGAACTTCCCGACCATCCCTTCTTCATCGCCTCCCAGTTCCATCCCGAGCTGAAGTCGCGGCCCGACGATCCACACCCGCTGTTCAGCGGGTTCGTTGCCGCCGCCTTGGCGCACCGCAAGTCGGTTGAGGAGATCGAAGCCGGGGTCGTTACCGCCGAAACGACGGTGTAGTGGCGACTCCCAACGACACGACACACGACAGGAGCTTCCGGCTCGTCGGGAGGCGAACGGTGGCGCGGGCTTCGTTCCTCACCCTGGATCGGATGCACATGGAAGGCCCCGACGGTTCGGTGATCACGCGAGTTGCCGTGAGGCATCCCGGTGCCGTAGCGGTCGTGCCGCTCATCGACGACGATGTCGTCCTTATCGAGCAGTATCGAGCTCCGATTGGGATGGCACTTCTCGAGATACCAGCCGGCAAGCTCGACGTTCCGGGTGAGCCGCCGCTCGAAGCGGCGCAGCGGGAACTGGTTGAAGAAGTCGGTTTCCGGGCCGATCGCATCGAACACCTCGGGCGGCTTCACACCACACCCGGTTTCTCCGACGAAGTCATCTGGATCTTTTTGGGCAGAGGCCTCAAACACGTTGGGTCTTCTCCGAGCGGCGCCGAGGAGCACTCGGCTCGGATCATCCGTATGCCCCTGTCCGAGGCTGTAGCCGGGATCAGTGTCGGGAAGATCACCGACGCCAAGACCATCGCCGGCCTCCACTTGGTCTCCCGGCTGGCATGAGCGTCGCTACCCAGGTGTTGCCGGCGGGCGCAGACGAGTTCTTGGGCGCGCTCAGCAGCGAACGCGGCCTTTCCGCCAACACCGTGGCGGCTTACCGAAGCGACCTGGCGCAGTACTTCGACACACTCGACGGCCGGGAACCTTCGGCCGAAGCGGTTTCGCGCTTCGTCGCGTCCCTGCGCACCCGGGGTCTTCGCCCCACCACCGTCGCCCGCAAGATCTCGACCGTCAAGGGTTACCACCGGTTCCTGCTCACCGAGGGCCTGGCCGACGACGATCCCACGGTCCTTATCGATGTACCGGTGAAGGGTCTTTCGCTTCCGAAGGCGCTCACCGTCGACGAAGCGGTGGCACTGGTAGAGGCGCCGAATCGGTCCACTCCGTTGGGGTCGCGCGACGCGGCGATACTGGAGTTTCTCTACGCGAGTGGATCCCGTGTGAGTGAGGCCGTCGGGCTCGATACTCTCGACATCGACTTCGAGACCTCGACGGCGGTCGTGACCGGGAAGGGCGACAAGCAACGCATCGTTCCCCTTGGACGGCATGCTCGCCAATCGATCGCCGCCTATCTGCCACACAGGCAGACGCTTATCGGTGGCCGGCGCGATCCGGGAAAGCTGTACGTGAATGCGCGAGGCGGAGCGTTGACGCGACAGGGAGCGTGGCTCATCGTTCGCAAACACGCTCGATTGGCCGGGATCGACCGCGACGGGATCTCACCTCACATCCTGCGCCACTCCGCGGCGACACACATGGTGGAGGGTGGCGCCGACCTCAGAACTGTTCAGGAGATCCTCGGCCACGCTAGTATCTCGACCACACAGGTTTATACCCGTGTATCCCCCCAGCACTTGCTCGAGGTGTTTGTGACCTCGCATCCACGCGAGCGCCGGTAGCGGGAGACGGAGCGAGGTGAAGAGTCCATGACGATCGATGTTGCCAACGCAGCAGCCGTGCTCGTGGAAGAGCGCGAGAAGCTGATTCGCCAGTTGCACGAGCTCGGGGCCGATGATTCTGGTGAGCTCACCGGCGAAACGGACTACGGCGACACGTTTGCCGATGCGGGAGCTGCGACGGCCGAGCGCACCGAGGTTCTCGGCATCGTAGAGGGTTTGAAGCGCATGCTCGATGATGTAGACGCCGCACTCGGGCAGATCAAAGACGGCTCATACGGCATCTGCAGCAACTGTGGGAACGAGATCGGTGCGGCGCGCATGGAGTTCCGGCCGGCGTCGGTTCTGTGCGTGTCCTGCAAGTCCGAGATCGCCTGATGCGAGAGCTGCCGACGCAGCTCGCTCACTACGTCTCGCGGTTCTTCTCCTTCTTTCGGCTCCATCCGTTGATGCCTTCGGAACAAGCGATGGTCCGCACTCACCTCCGTGCCGAAGAGGCTCCGCTGTTCTGGGAGATGCAAGGCGAAGATCAGCGCCATTCGTACGAGATGGCCATGAGAGTGACCAAGGGTCTGCCTGGTGACGAGGTCGCATTCGCCACCGCTCTGCTCCATGATGTCGGAAAGAGACATTTCCGGCTCGGACCGATCGCCCGATCGATCGCGACGATGGGCGGTCACCTCCACGCCCCGATGCCGGCGTCCATGCGCAGCTACTGGAGTCATGGGTCCATCGGCGCCGAGGATCTCGACCGTATCGGCAGCGACCCGTACGTCGTTGCCTTTGCGGAAGATCACGGCAAGGGAGTACAGGGCGCACCCGGTGATCCGAGATGGGCTGCGCTGATTGCCGCCGATCGATGAACGTTGAGTACACACCCTGGAGAGACGCGGTTCTGACTGCCTTGACCCGTAGCATCCGAGCCTCATGACGTACCAGGTCAAGACACGGGTTTTCGAGGGGCCTCTCGATCTCCTCCTCCAGCTGATCACCTCGCATCAGGTCGAGATCACCCAGCTCAGCCTGACGGATCTCGTCGCCGAGTACGTTGACTATCTCGATGCGATGCGAGAGCTCGATCTCGAGGTTGCGAGCGAGTTTCTGCTGATCGCCGCGACGCTCATCCAGATCAAGGCGAGGCACCTGCTGCCCGACGATGCCGACGTCGACCTCGATGAAGAGCTGGCCCTCGCCGAGGAGCGGGACCGTCTGCTCTCGAGGCTTCTCGCCTGCCTCACCTTCAAAGACGTCGCGGCGGTGCTCCGCCATCGCATGGAGAACGAAGAACGCAACATCGTTCGCCGAGTCGGTCTCGACCCAGACATCACGCCGATCCAACCGGCTGTGAGTGTGCCCGTCGACGCGGAGGGCCTGGCTCACATCGCCGCCGCCGTGTTCGTAGGACCCGGTGACGAACCCGACGTCGACCATCTCGACCTCGACCTCCCGTCCGTGCAATCTGCGATGACCGATCTCCAGCGGCGCATGTCCGACGTGATCAACGCCGACTTTTCGGCAGTCACCGAACATTGCGGCCGCTCTGTCGAGGTGGTGGCATATTTTCTCGCGCTGCTCGAATTGGCTCGGTGGGGGATCGTGTCGTTGACTCAGGACCATCGAGACGCGCCGATCAACATCAGCTACGACCCCGAAGCTGCTGCCGGTGCCATGGAAGCGATGCTGCGGGGTGAGCCGTGACGGAAGTTCACACACTGATCGAGTCGATCCTCTTCGTGGCGGAGTCGCCCGTCACCGAGGAGGAGCTTGCGGAGGTGCTTGAAGTACCGAAGGCCGATGTCCGTTCTGCGGTTGAGGATCTCCAGACGACACTCGACGAGGACGGTCGCGGCGTCGCACTGCGCAACATCGCCGGTGGTTGGCGCATGTACACGGTGCCGAAGGCAAAACCCTACCTGGAGCGGTTCGCGCAGACTGAGCGCGCCGCCCGGCTGTCCAACGCGGCTCTGGAAACTCTTGCCGTCGTGGCCTACAAGCAGCCGGTTTCCCGCGGCCAGGTTGCCGAGATTCGCGGCGTGGACTCGGAGCGAGCACTCCAGACTCTCGAGCGTCGGGGTCTGATCCTCGAGGTGGCCCGAGCGGACGGATCCGGTCAGGCTGTTCTGTACGGCACAACCGAGCTGTTTCTCGAGAAGCTCGGTGTAGCGAGCCTCTCTGAGTTGCCGCCCCTCGCCGACCACGTGCCGCCTGCGGAAGTCGTCGATACTCTGGAAGGGCCGTTCCGGCCGGAGGCATCATCACCGCAGAACGGCTCCACAAGCTGATTGCACGGTCGGGTTATGCCTCGCGCCGCGGCGCGGAAGTGCTCATCGAGCAAGGGCGCGTCTCCGTTGATGGAGCGAAGGCCTCTCTGGGACAGAAGGTCGACCCGGCAGAGGCACACATCGAGATCGACGGAATCCCGCTTCCCGTGGCGCCGGGGCTCGTCTACTACCTGCTGTATAAACCCGTGGGTGTCGTCAGCACCGCCCACGATCCGGGGGGACGGAGCACAATTGTCGACCTCGTACCCAGCGAACCGCGCGTATTCCCGATTGGAAGGCTCGATGCCGACTCAGAGGGTCTCATCATTCTCACCAACGATGGCGATCTGACTCTGCGACTCACCCATCCGCGGTACGGAGTGGAGAAGACCTACGTTGCGCTGGTGTCGGGTGTTCCGAGCAACCGCGATCGAGCGCACCTCACAGATGGCGTCGAACTCGACGATGGACCCGCTGCGGCCGTGAGAGCCCGTCAACTTGCTCGCCACCGTGATTCGGCAATGATCGAACTCGTCATGACCGAAGGTAGGAATCGAGAGGTGCGTCGGATGTTGGAGGCGATCGGCCATCCCGTGATGGAACTCGTGCGAACAGCCATCGGTCCTATCAAGGATCGTGACCTCGAACCGGGCACATACCGCATCCTGACTATCGACGAGATTCGTCAGCTGTACCAAGCGGTGGCAACCGATGGCTGAAAGGGTTGTGTCACCCTCAGACCGCGCTTTTGCCGCGACGGTCGAGGTACCGGGCGACAAGTCCCTCAGCCACCGATCCCTCATCTTCGCGGCCATGGCAAACGGCGCAAGCGAGTTGAGCAACTTGGGTCCCGGCGAGGACGTCGGGGCGACACTTCGCGCGGTACAGGCCTTCGGAGCAACCTGGGACGGTGCAACGATGTCCTCGCCGGGCATCGATTCCTGGTCGGAGCCGGGTTCTCCCATCGATTGTGGGAACAGCGGTACGGCTATGAGATTGCTGGCAGGGGTAACGGCAGGCCGACCGTTTCACACCGAGCTGTCTGGCGACGATTCACTGTCCCGACGTCCCATGGAGCGCGTCGCCGGCCCGCTGCGTCTTCTCGGCGCTGGTGTGGAGACGGCCGAAGGCGGCACTGCGCCGATGCACATCACTGGCGGCAGCCTCGAGGGCGCTTCGGTCAGCATTGACGTGGCAACGGCACAGGTTCGCTCGGCATTTGAACTCGCCGCGGTACAGGCAAACGGCGTCTCGACGATCGACAGCCCTCCCGGGTACCGGGACCACACCGAGCGCATGCTCGAGTCGTGGGGCCGCGGCGAGCGACTCGGTTCGACCGCCTTTCGGATCCATCCGGGACCCGTTCCCCCTGGTTCTTACGACATCCCTGGTGATCCGTCCTCGGCGGCCTTCCTGTGGGCTTCAGCCGCCATCCGCGAAGGCGCCGCGGTGACGACACCAGGGGTATCGCTGAACCCCGGTCGGATCGGTTTCCTCCAGGTTCTCGGCGAGATGGGTGCACAAGTCGACGGCGTGGTCAGCGGTGAGTTCCACGGCGACCCGGTCGGCACCGTCACGGTCCGTGGTAGCGGTCTCGGTGCGGCATTTGTCCCAGCCGAGTTGGTTGCAGCAACCGTCGACGAACTGCCGCTCGTCGCCGTGGTCGCGGCTTACGGGGAAGGCATCACAAAGGTGACGGGTGCCTCCGAGCTGAGGACCAAGGAGAGCGACCGGATCACGTCGACGGTGGCCATGATCCGTGCTCTCGGCGGAGGAGCGGACGAGGAATCGGACGGCTTCACGGTCCTCGGAACCGGCTTCCTCGAAGGGGGCGTCGTCGAGGCGCGCCGTGACCACCGAATCGCGATGGCCGCTGCCGTCGCCGCGACGGCAGCCAATGGATCGGTGACGGTGTCCGGCGCCGAAGCAGCTGCAGTCTCGTGGCCGGGTTTCTACGAGATTCTGGAGTCGACGTGGTCATCGCGATAGATGGACCCGGAGGTGTCGGCAAGTCGACAGTAGCCCGGAGAGTGGCGGAGGCCTTGCGACTGCCCTACCTCGACACCGGATCGACCTATCGGGCGGCAACGCTGGCTGTTCTCCGGGCCGAGGTTGATCCCGCCAATGAGGACGCCGTCGAGGCCGTGGTCGAGTCGGCCGCCATCGGATATGAGACGGACCGTCCATACCTCGGTGAAGAGGAGGTCGGCTCAGGTGCCCGCTCGCCGGAGGTGACCGCTGCCGTATCGGCCGTCTCCGCCCATCGCCGGGTGCGCAGAAATATCGTCGCCCTGCAGCAGCGATGGGTGTCCGATCATGGTGGAGAGGCAGTGGTTGAGGGCCGCGACATCGGGACGGTGGTGTTTCCGGAGGCTCCGGTGAAGGTTTTCCTCACGGCGCGACCCGAGGTACGGGCCGCTCGACGGGCCGGCGACTCGGAAGCCGGTGGGAGGGATCTATCTCACATCGCCGACGAACTTGCGGCACGTGACCATGCCGACTCCACCCGAGAGGCATCACCTCTCCAGCAGGCGGACGACGCGGTGGTGCTCGACACCAGCGTTCTGTCCAACCATGAGGTCGTGGCACGAATCCTGGCCCTCGCCGCCGTCGCCGGCTACCGGGAAGGCGGCGACCGCTCCTCTCCATGAGTCATTTGGTTGTGGGCGTGGATGTGGTCGGGTCGGCATCTCAGTGAAAGCATGTTTCGAGATGAGATGGGACCCAGACGGGCACCGGAACATCTCGAAACATACTTTCCGAGGTCTTTGAGGTTGGTTTCGCCGCCGTGGGCCCACGGGGTTTTGTGGTGCACGCCGCAGAACCAGGGAGATGCCTCACAACCCTCTGCGACACAGCCCCCGTCGCGGATGGCGAGGGCGCGGCGTTGGGCGGCGGTGACGGTGCGGGTACTTCTCCCCACATCGAGCACTTCGGACGGTCCCTCAGTGATGATGCGCGAGATCGAGGCGTCACAGCAGATACGCAACGCGTCTCTCGCGGTGATGACGGTTCCGTCGCCGTATTCGGAGCGGCCTGTCCGTTGCGTCAATCGTTCCAGGTCGACAATCAACGAAATGTGGGGTTTCTCGCCGCCGGTCTGGGGGGTGTCGGCGTAACCCAGGTAGTGGCGGCAGATCTCTGTCAACGCGTCGGCCCGTTCTGGCCCGCCGTACGGATGTCGTCACGGTTCCGGTTCCAGGCATCAACACTGCCAGACAGAGCGGCCTTGACGATCTGACCCGACTCGGGATCCAGTTCGGCGTCGAGGCGGACCATGCCTTGGAACGTCTGTGACACATGCAAGCGGCGCTGCAGGTATTGGGCCTCGGCATCAGCTGCGGCGGCTGCGGCATCGGCGGCGTCGACCCAATAGGCCAACGCTCGCCTGAAGTCGCGAGGAGTCAGGTCTTTGGCGTTGTCGACCAGGATCTTCTCATCCCGCTCAAACACCTCCTTGTTGCGTGACCGAGCCGACACCAACTGGTTGACGACTGCACCGTCGACGTCACCCGTCGCGTACGCCTTCGCAGTGG
>JAUVPA010000196.1 GCA_030598905.1 Acidimicrobiia bacterium | reverse complement strand
GAGGACGAGTCCGCGGCGCTCTGACTCGCGTCTGGCGTAAGAATGGGCCGGTGACTGATCTAGCGTTCCTGCCGGCCGTCGAGCAGCGCAGGCTTCTCATCGACAAGCACCTGTCGGCGACCGAGCTGCTTGCTGCTCATCTCGACCAGGTCGAGCGCTGGAACCCACTCGTCAACGCCATCGTCACTGAGACTTTCGAGCGGGCACGAGCAACCGCGGAGGCGGCCGACGAGGCCCTGCTGGCAGGCGCCGATCCCGGCCTCCTCCATGGGCTCCCCGTCGCTCACAAAGACCTCCACGAGACGGCCGGTATTCGCACCACCTTCGGATCCCCGATCTTCGCCGACCACGTGCCCGACCGAACGACGCTGATCGTCGACCGGATGTGGCAAGCCGGCGCCGTGCCGATCGGCAAGACAAATACCCCCGAGTTTGGGGCTGGATCCCAGACGTACAACGAGGTCTTCGGTGCAACGCGTAATCCGTACGACGTCGCCAAGACGTGCGGAGGCTCGTCGGGCGGAGCTGCGGTGGCGTTGGCCACGGGGATGGTGTCACTCGCCGATGGTTCCGACTACGGGGCATCACTCCGCAACCCCGCGGCGTTCTGCAACGTCGTCGGGTTGCGGCCGACACCGGGACGGGTACCGATGTGGCCGAATCCTCTGCCGTGGTGGACTCAAAGTGTCCAGGGTCCGATGGCGAGAACCGTCGACGACGTCGCTCTTCTGCTGTCAGCCGTCGCCGGTCCGGATCGCAGGGTCCCGATTTCGCTGCAGGATCCCGGCACCGTCTTCGCGCCGCCTGCTGAAGGACGGACAGCCGGTATCCGCATCGCCTGGAGCCGCGACCTCGGGGGGTTGCCGTTCGATCATGCAGTCCTGGACACCCTGGCTCCCCACCGCCAGACCTTCTCCGACCTCGGGTTCAGCATCGAAGATGCAACGCCCGACCTCGAGGGAGCGGACGTTGCCTTCATGGCATGGCGCTTCTGGCGCTACGCCGCGACCCTCACCGATCTGCTGCGAGACCACGGCGACCAGATCAAGCCGGAGGTCGTGTGGAACATCGAACAGGGTCTCGAGCTCTCCTCAGAAGACCTGGGCCGGGCGGACGTCATCCGAGGCCAGATCTTCGAGCGCGTTGCCGCGTTCTTCGAGCGTTACGACTACCTCGTCTGCCCGGTCACCCAGGTACCACCTTTCCCTGTCGAGGAACCGTGGGTCCGTGAGATCGATGGAGTTCCGATGGACAACTATGTCGAGTGGTTCCGTTCTTGTTATGCGATCAGCGTCATCGAATCGCCTGCGATTTCCGTCCCAGCGGGTTTTACCTCCGACGGTCTTCCGATCGGCATCCAGATCGTCGGGAAGCGCGGTGACGATCTCGGCGTGCTCCGGATCGCTAAGGCGTTCGAGGAAACGACGGAGTTTGGGGCTATGGGAACACAGAAGTTGCTAGAAGCCGTTTACCTTCCATGACGATGGACGACACCCTCAAGACGGTTTGTTACCGCCACCCCGATCGGCCGACTCGGCTGTCGTGCAGTGAATGCGGAAAGCCGATCTGCGCCGAGTGCAGCCACGACGCCGCCGTCGGGCAGAAATGCCCGGAATGCGCCGCCCCGCAAGGTCGCGGTCGAGTGATCGACGCGAGGAGAACGGTGCTCGCCCGACCGAGCTTTCAAACGGCGCCGGTCTCCATCACGCTCATCGTCGCCAACGCCGTCATCTTCCTCGCAGGTTTCCTCAGCGTCGACATCGACCAGGAGCTCATACAACGCTTCGCTCTGGCCAATTGGCTGGTCGCCGACGGCGAGTGGTGGCGCATCGTCAGCGCCGCCTTTCTCCACGGATCGGTGATGCACATCGCGTTCAACATGTACGCGCTTTGGATCTTCGGTCCACGGCTCGAACAGCAAGTCGGATCGCCGGCGTTTGCATCGCTGTACGTTGCGGCCGCCGCCGTCGGTGGCGCGACCTCGTATCTGCTCGGGCCGGAGGGCCAGGTTTCAATTGGGGCCTCAGGTGCTGTGTTCGGGCTCTTCGGGGCGTGGCTGTTCGTGGCGTGGAGGATGCGGAGCACTCCGGGCGGGAAGAGCATGTTCAATCAGCTCTTCGTTCTCCTCGCGATCAACCTCGCCCTTCCCCTTTTTCTCCCCGGCATCGATTGGCGAGCGCACCTCGGAGGACTCGTGGCCGGCGTTGCGATCGCTTTCCTGTGGTCGAAACTGGCCGTAGGCAAGGAGAATGCCGTAGCGATCCGCACGGCGATCGCGCTCGGTGTGATGGCGATAGCGATCGCCGCTGTTCTCTTGTTGTGATCGTCGACGTGACGATCGGCTGAACGCGCCGGTGCCTACACTCCCGCCGGTGCCCGAGCACCGCTTCGACGCCTACACGCTGGACCGTCCAGGTGAGGCCTGTGGTGTTTTCGGCTTTTTTGGCTCATCCACTTCTG
>JAUVPA010000069.1 GCA_030598905.1 Acidimicrobiia bacterium | reverse complement strand
GGTCGGCTTGTGTGTCGCCATCGGGTGCCGGCGCCCCACCGAGCACATCTCGGCTGAGCTGCGTGCCAGGCTCGACCGTGAGCGCGTACGCCGAGAGGTGGTCGGGCTCGAGGGCAAGTGCTCTTTCGACGGTCCCTCGCCACGAGGCGTCGGACTCGGCCGTCGATCCATAGATGAGGTCGACATTGATCGAGTTGAAGCCGGCATCGCGGGCCACCCCAACGGCCTCCTCTGCGTCGCGTGCTGTGTGCTGCCGACCAAGCGCAGCAAGCACGGCGTCATCGAACGATTGAACGCCCAACGACACCCGGTTGAATCGGGTGCCCGCCACGGATTCCGCATATGCGGGGCTCCAGTCCTCCGGGTTCACCTCGATGCTGACCTCCGCTCCCTCGCGGATGCCGTGGGCGGCGTCGACTGCGGTAACGATGCGCGAGAGATCGTCGGCAGCGAGGGTCGATGGTGTCCCGCCGCCGAGGTTGACGGCGTCGAGCGGGCCCCAGGGATCTGCCATGCCAATCTCGGCGACAAGGGCTTCGACGTAGCCAACTACTGGGGAGGTCCGGTCGTCTGGCGTCACCACCGCGAAGTCGCAATAGGGGCAGCGACGCGCACAGAACGGAATGTGGATGTACGCGGAGCGGAGCTTGATCGCGGCATCTGCAAGCTGCGGAGAGTCAGGCGCGTCCCCCTCAACCTCGCTGCGCTCGGCACGTTGTCCCCCACCGCCACCGCCCCCTGAGGGGGAGGAATGGGAGTCGTAGCTCACGGCTCAAGGCTCAGCGCGGCGACGAAGGCGTCTTGGGGAACTTCGACCTGGCCGACCATCTTCATCCTGCGCTTGCCCTCCTTCTGGCGTTCCAGGAGCTTGCGCTTTCGCGTGACGTCGCCGCCATAACACTTGGCCAGCACGTCTTTGCGCTTCGCCTTGATCGTCTCCCTGGCGATGATCCGGCTTCCGATGGCCGCCTGGACGGGAACGTCGAACAGCTGGCGTGGGATCAACTCGCGAAGGCGGTCGACCATGGCTCTGCCGTAGGTGTAGGCCTTGTCCTTGTGAACAATCGACGAGAATGCGTCGACGGGAACCGAGTTGAGGAGGATGTCCACGCGGACCAAGTCGGACTCTCGGTAGACGTCGGGTTCGTAGTCCATCGAGGCGTAACCCCGCGTCCTCGACTTCAACTGGTCGAAGAAGTCAAAGACGATCTCGGCAAGCGGAATCGAATAATGAAGCTCGACCCGCTCGGGCGACAGATACGTCATGTCGCCCATCTCGCCACGGCGCGATTGAACGAGATCCATGACCGTGCCTATGTATTGCGAAGGCGTGATGATCATGACTTTCACGTAAGGCTCTTCGATGGAAATCAGCAGTGCCCGGTCCGGAAGATCCTGAGGGCTCCTCACACCCACCTGCTCACCCGTCGCCGTGTTGGCGAGGTATGCCACCGATGGAGCCGTCGCCACGAGATCGAGGTCGTACTCGCGTTCGAGCCGTTCACGTACGATCTCCATATGGAGAAGACCGAGGAAGCCGCAACGAAAGCCGAACCCGAGAGCGCGGCTCGTCTCCGCTTGATACACCAGCGATGAGTCGTTGAGACGGAGCTTCTCGAGCGCCTCACGGAGCCGTTCGAAGTCGTCTCCGTCGGTTGGGAACAGCCCCGAGAACACCATCGGCTTCGGTTCGAGGTAGCCGGCAAGCGCATGGCGTGCTTGGAAGCCGGCGATGGTCACGGTGTCGCCCACGCGGATCAGGTCGATCTCCTTGATGCCGGTGATGAGGTAACCCACCTCACCCGTTCCCAGACGCCCAGTCCGCTCGTTGTGGGGCCGACGGATGCCGACTTCAGCAGCTTCGGCATGTTCGTCGGTCGCCATGAAAGCGACTCTCTCGCCTTCATGAAGTCGGCCGTCGACGACGCGTACATGACAAACGACTCCGCGATAGATGTCGTAGAACGAGTCGAACACGAGAGCACGCAGCGGTGCCTGAGCGTTTCCCCCGGGTTCGGGAAGGCGATGAACGATGGCCTCGAGCAGCTCGTCGACGCCCTCACCGGTTTTCGCCGACAGGCGGATCACTTCTTCAGGAGAGCCACCAAGCACACCGGCCAACTCTTCGGCAGCCCGATCGGGTTCCGCAGCTGGAAGATCGATCTTGTTCACGACGGGAACGATCTCGAGACCACTCTCAATCGCAGATACGCATTGGCCAGGGTCTGCGCTTCAACACCCTGAGATGCATCCACCACGAGCAGCGCCCCCTCGCACGCCGCCAGACTCCGCGACACCTCATAAGAGAAGTCGACGTGGCCGGGTGTGTCGATGAGGTTCAGCCGATAGGTCTCACCGTCCTCCGCCTCGTAGTCGAGCCGCACCGCGTTGGCCTTGATCGTGATGCCACGCTCGCGTTCGAGGTCCATCTCGTCGAGAACCTGATCGCGCATGTCCCTCTCGGATATGGCTCCCGTTCTCTCCAAGATACGATCTGCCAGCGTCGACTTTCCGTGGTCGATGTGGGCGATGATGCTGAAGTTGCGAATGTTCATGAGTGAGAAGTCGAGAGCGGACAGTCAACCAGTGATACCGGCTGAGCGTTGCTATTCTCCCCGCCGTTCCCACCACTTCGAGGTCTTTGCCGCATGGCCAACATACAGTCGCAGATCAAGCGCAACCGCCAGAACGAAACACGTCGCGTGCGCAACAAGGCTGTGCGTAGCGAGCTGCGCACACGAGAGAAGAACGTCATGAGTGCCGCCGAATCTGGCGATTCCGCCCAGGCAGAGGAGCTTCTACGCCTCGCTCAAAGGCGCATCGACCGCGCTGCGTCCAGCGGGGTCATCCACAAGAACACGGCGGCTCGGCGCAAAGCGCGGCTCACCAAACGCGTCCACGCCCTCATCGACTGACCCACCGCCTCATGACGGATCAGACGACCTGGCTCACGCCGGCGGCCCACCAAAAGCTTCAGGACGAGTACGAAAGCCTGACCACGGACGGCCGTCGCCAGATCGAGCAGCGTATCGCCGAGGCCCGTGAGCACGGAGACCTTCGCGAGAACGCCGAGTACGACACCGCCAAGAACGACCAGGGTTTCATGGAGGCGAGGATCCGGCAGCTTCGCCACGTCCTCGACAACGCAGAAGTGCGCGAGGCGACAGACACCGGCGCCATCGAGATCGGCTCCGTTGCGACCGTTGTTGACGGCGATGGTGACGAAATCGAGTTCTTCGTCGCTCCCTCGGAGAACAAAGTCGCTGGCATGCTCCTCGCCTCACCCGACAGCCCGCTGGGGGCGGCACTCCTGGGAGCTGCTCCCGGTGACGACGTCAGCTACGAAGCGCCCGGCGGCACATTCACGTACCGCGTCAAGGACGTCAGGCCGTACCAGGCTTGACCGCCCCTGGGGCTTCGACCATCGGTACCTCGGGTAGATCGTCTGCAGGCGTGAAGCCGAGCACAATGCCGTAGAACGCCAGCTCCGACTCGAGGCTATGCGCGATGTTCTCGGCCTTTCGGAATCCGTGGTCTTCGCCTTCATAAATGACATGGGCGTGAGGGACCCCACGCTCGCGCAAGACATCGGCAATGGCCTCGGCCTGTTCGGGCGGCACGATGCGGTCCTCGAGACCTTGGAAGAGGATGACGGGAACGTCGATCTGATCAGCCGAGTACAGCGGTGAACGCTTTCGCATGAGATCGCGATCGGTGCCAACGAGACGGTCGAGATACCGCGACTCGAACTTGTGAGTGTGCGCGGCAAGCAACTCGACGTCGGCAACGCCGTAGTACGAAGCGCCGGCTCGGAACCGGTTGCGGAATGCGAGAGCGGCCAATGTCGTGTAGCCGCCTGCGCTTCCTCCTGTGATGACCAGTCGATCGGGGTCGGCCTCACCCTCCGCGACGAGGTAGGCGGCTGCAGCGACACAATCGTCGACGTCGAAGATCCCCCACTGGCCGTCGAGCTTGGACCGGAACTCACGTCCGTAACCCGAAGAACCTCTGTAGTTCACGTCCACGACGCCGAGCCCTCTGGTGGTCCAGTACAGAACGTCAATGGCAAGGCCTGGACTGACGTGGGATGTCGGGCCGCCATGTACGAGAACCACGAGCGGCGGGGCCTCATCCTTCGGACCCTCGAAATTCGGATTACACGGTGGATAGAAGACGCCATAGGCGACGTCGCCCCCCGTCGTGGGAAAGGTGATGACCCGCGGTTCGGCGATGTATTCGGCGGGGACCGGCATCGAATTGGAGCGGATCGTCGACTCCGCTCCCGACTCGAGATCCAACTCGGCGAGACGCGACGGACGTGATGGCTGGTAACCCGTGAACCACGCCTTCGCCTCCCCATCGGTCGTCAAACCGGCGTATTCGGTGTAGTCGCCGGCCACGCGCCGGACCGAACCGGCGCCGTCGACGATCGCCAGGTTTTGGGTGCCGTGCTCCCAGTAGGTGGTGAGAATGCGCCCCCCACCGAGAAAGCCGTACGAGTTTCTTCGGAACACCCAGAGGGGATCGCCGAAGTCGGCCTCCATTGGAAGGATCGGCGTGGTGGCACCGTCCCGGTGCCGATACAGGTTCCAGAAGCCGGTCCGGTCGGATCCGAACACCAGCGATCCGTCGGGTGCCCATTCGGGTTGGACGATGGACTCTTCGTTTCCCCCGGCGACCAGCGTTCCCGATGTGGCATCCGCCACGCCGGCGACGCGGAGCTCCGTCCCGTCCCACGGCATGTTGGGATGGTCCCACTCCAACCAGGCAATCTGGGTGCCGTCGGGGGAGACACGCGGCGCCGCGGAGAAGTCTCGTCCCTCGGTGATCACCTCCGGTTCGGCCGAACCGGCGTTCGGCCACACGACCACGGTGTTGATCGCGTCTCCCTGCTCCGGATGCTCTTCACGGACACACACCAGTCGACCATCGGGCAGAAAGTCGGCGTCGGCGTAGCGCAGCGACAACGGACGCGGCGGCTTCGGAGTGATCGGCGAGATGGTTCCGTCGGATTCGCGCCGGTACAACCGCTGGTCGGCGAAGTCGCTGAAGAGGACGACGCCGTCGCGAACAACGTAGGCGCCCCCGCCGTATTCGTGGACCGCGGTGCGCACATTGATCGGGTCGGGCGTCAGATCGTCGATCGTGCCATCTGCCGCCCGCTGCACCAGCACGGAGCGGCCCTGCTCGGAGGGCCGCTGCTCCAGCCAATAGAGATCGGGTCCATTGACGACGACCGAACCGAAACCAACCAGGCCTGCGATCGTGTCGGCTGCCTCGATGGGAGAGACCCACGACCCGTACGGAGCTGTTTGTGGCATCGGCGCAGCCTACGAGAGAGCGGCTTCGACCTCGATCTCGACGAGCATGCCCGGCTCGGCGAGTTGGGACACGACCAGGAACGTATGGATCGGGTACGGGCCCTCGCCAAACACTTCGAGACGGGCAGCGGTGACATCTGCCAGGTAGCGGGGATCGGTGGCGTAGGTGCGCACACGCACGATGTCATGGTGGGTGCCGCCCTCGCTCGCCAACACCGAAAGAATGCTCTCCCAGGCACTGCGGCATTGTTCGAGGGCCATCCCGTCATGTTCCGGGGTCCCGCTTCGACTCTCCGAGCCAACACCGGCGAGCAACATCCTTCTTCTGTCGCCTTCGATGACAATCGCCTGCGAGAAGCCGTACGTGGCTTGCCAATCGGAGAGGTTGATGTGGCGGATGCTCTCGCCGCTCGTCGAGCCCGAGTTGCTCACGTCATACCGTTGACGGCTGGGATGACTTCCTCGACGAGGATGTTCATCTGTTCGATCAGGTTGTCGATGGTGGGATACACAGGCCTCACCTCGACCCAATTGACGCCGGCATCTCGATAGTCGCGAAGGCGGGCCGCGAAGGTTTCCGGAGACCCGACGATGCTGCGGGTTCGGTACGCCTCCTCGGAGTGGAAGACACGCGAAACAGTCGGATACGCCTGCTCGTGCGCGGCTTCGTCGCTCGCGGCGACGGTCATGTAGTTGTTGATGCCGAGTGTCTTCGGTCCGGTCCGGTTTGCCTCTGCGTAGTAGGAACGGAGCTTGTCGACCGCCTCGCGATATCCCTCCACCGGCATCTGGCTCGGAATCCACCCATCCCCGTATGCCGCCACCCGGCGCAGGGCAATGTCCGAGTTGCCGCCGATGAGGACCTCGGGACGAGGCTGCTGTATCGGCTTGGGGAAGATGTCGAGATCCTCGAATGACACGTACTCACCGTGGAACGTCGCCGACTCGTCACTCCAGATCGTGTAGACCGCTTCCAGGTATTCGTCGACACGCCGCCCACGATTACCGGGCACATCGAAGGCGTCGTAGTCCTTCTCAGCGTTGGATCGGTGGCGGCTGAGGCGTGTGTCCTTCAAGCTGCTCCGGCTGGGAGGGCCGACGCCGATGCCGACGATGAGCCGACCATCGGACAGAACATCCAAGGTGGCAGCCTGCTTGGCAAACAGCACCGGATGACGGTTGGGCAGCACGATGACCGAGGTGGCGAGCTTCACCCGCTCGGTCCGCGCGGCAACGAAGGCCAGGGTCTGCATCGACTCGTAGAAGTCCCGATCGTCGCCTTCGACCTCGATGTCGACCATCCCTGAAGAAATCCACCAACCGTTGAAGTTGATGTGATCCCGCACCGACACTCCGTAGAAACCCAGCTCGTCGGCTGCTTCAGCAGCCCGCAACACTCCGTCGCGGGTGACGATCCGGTTCGATTGAGGAAGCATCAGGACCAGGCGCAATGAGTCTGCCTCAGGCACGTTTGACTCCTTCCTAATAGGCTTCTCGGCAACCTTCTAGCAGACCGCGGCTAAGCGAGCCAACGGCAGAGTGCAACGGTGAGGCGCTCCAGCGTCACCCTGTGCACCGGCTCCGGCTCCGTCTTGAGGGTGAGATCGGCCCGGGCGAGGGCATTGAGGGATCTCGACAGGTGCTCCGGCCGGACGCGGTGACGCCGCTCCCACACCTTGCGCACCGGAAAGGACTTCGGGTTGGCGCCAACCCAATCGGCATAAGTCTCGACGTCCGGCGCGGACTGGGCCAACGAACGCCGGCGCACCTCACCTTCCAGAAACGCGAGGAGCACGAGCGGGTGGCCGTGTTCGAGGAAGTCGGCAAGGCGGCGCAGTGCCTCGCCTTCTTTGCCCGCGGTGATGGCGTCGGACAGATACCACATGGGTTCGTCGGGACGATTGCTGAACCGAACGCGGACGGCCTCGGCCGTCACATCTCCACCCTCGACCTCGAGTTGGTCGAGAGCCCGCCCCAACGAAGCAACATCGGAGCCGAACCGATGGAGGAGCACCGTCGCCGCGTCCTGCTCGATGCGGAGATGTCGTTTCTTCATCTCCGCTCCCAGCCACTCTGAGGCGTCGCGCTCGCGCAGCTTCTTCACCGTGGCGACCTCGCCGCGATCTGCGACGACTTTCTTTATCGGCGCCGGCAGAGTTCCCTCGGTGACGAAGACGGCGGCAACCCCATTCGTATCGGCCGCTTCCAGCATTCCTGCGATCGCCAGCACCTCGTCCTTCAGTAGCTGCTGGGTGTCGACAACCAGCACACCGGAGGCGCCTCCGAACAGCGAGCCACTCTGGAGGGCCGGCACGATCGGACGAACTTCGTCGCGAAAGACCTCATCCGACTCGCTCCCGGACCCGCGAGCCGGGACATCGATTCGGACGTGATCACCACCGGTGTGCTCGGCAAAGACCTCGGCGGCGCGATCGAGCATCTGTTCCCGCTCCCCTGGTCCTGCATCCCGGGGTCCGACGATGGCGAGGAAAGGCATGGGTGCGGCGCTACGGGAGGTAGCCGGTCGTGCCGTCGATCAGCTCTCTGGCCAGGTCGGCGTGACCGGCGTGACGAGCGGTCTCCTCGATCATATGGCCGATGATCCACCTCATCGAGTGCCGGGTGCCGCCGCGATCACGCTGCGATAGAGAATCCATCTCCACCGACACGACGATGTCGTTGGAGCGGGCAACGGCGGCTTCGTACAATGAGATCACGTCGGCGATCCCCTCTCCGTCATCGAGCCGAAAGTCGGCGTCGGGGTCGTACTCGGTCCACGGGTACTCGACGTCGTTTCCGGCGAAGAAGTCGTCGAACCACCACCGTTCGACGTATGCGAGATGTTTGACGACGCCGCCAACGCTGGTTCCGGACTCGACAACCGCCTGGCGGGCCTGTTGCTCGGTGAGTCCGTCGAGCTTCCACACCATCACGGCCCGATTGTTGTCCAGAAAGGCCATCAAAGTTTCGCGCTCGTCACCGTTCTTCGGTGTCTCTCGTACCTTCATGGCCCGCGACGCTAGCCGAGGTCGATGACGACGTCGCCGTGTTCACGCGTCGTTCTGACGGCCGTGCCGACCAGCGCGTCCACGACCTCCGGAGAGGGGTGACCGTAGGTGTTGATGCCGACGCTGATCACCGCTTCGTCGCCCACCGTTGCCCGCAGCCAGTTGAGGTCGGACGTGCCCGAGCCGTGGTGCGGGACGAGCAAGACATCGGGCCGGAGATACGGAAGCTCCTTCTGCGGCACTGAGCCGATGTCGCCGGCGAGGAG
>JAUVPA010000052.1 GCA_030598905.1 Acidimicrobiia bacterium | reverse complement strand
CAGGCGCTGATGGAGCTCATCCTCGAGAACAGCCGTGCCGCTCAGCGAAAGGCGATCGGCGAGGAGTAGGTCACTGCGGGTCATCGACTGCGGGTTGGGGACGTTTCGGAGGGGTCCTCAGCTCCCGGTCCGTGGCCCGCACCTCATCGGTAGCCTCAACTCCCATGATCGAAGGAACCGTCGAGACCGGCGACGACGGCGTCACCCGCTGCTGGTGGGGAACATCGGCGCCCGACTACGTCGAGTATCACGACATCGAGTGGGGCTTTCCCGTCGGCAACGACAACCTGCTGTTCGAAAAGCTGTGCTTGGAGGGTTTTCAGTCTGGCCTCAGCTGGCTCACAATCCTGCGCAAGCGTCCCGCATTCCGAGAGGTGTTCGACGGCTTCGACTACGTGCGTGTGGCCGAGTTCGTCGATGCAGACGTGGAGCGTCTGCTCCGGGACGCCCGGATCGTCAGGCATCGCGGCAAGATCGAGGCAACGATCAACAATGCCCGTCGTTCGCTCGATCTGGCGGACGAATTCGGATCGCTTGGTGCCTACTTCTGGCAGTTCGAACCGGACGCGCCCGCCGACGAGCTGGTGGCGACCACAGACGAGTCGAAGGCGATGGCGAAGGGCCTGAAGAAGAGAGGGTTCTCGTTCGTCGGCCCCACGACGGCTTACGCTTTCATGCAGGCGATGGGAATCGTCAACGACCACGTCACGGCATGTGATGTCTGGCCTGAAGTCGACGCCGCACGGGCCTCGTTCGCCCGCCCCGGCTAGTAGTAGTCCGTAAGACCACCACTACTAATAATCGATCTCCGACCGCGCCTCGCGGCCCATCAGGGCGGTGATGGCTTCTTCTACCGGCACCCCGTCGTAGAGGACGCGTCCCACTTGCTGGGCAATCGGCATCTCGATTCCATACCGTTCGGCTAGGAGGAGGGTCCCTCCGGTGCTCTTGACCCCCTCGGCCACCATGTTCATCTCGGCGATGATGTCGTTGAGCGCACGGCCTTGGCCGAGCCCGAACCCCACCTGGTGGTTCCGGCTCTTTGATGACACACAGGTGGCAATGAGATCCCCCATCCCCGCCAGGCCGGCGAACGTTTTCGGTTCGCCACCCATTGCCACACCGAGTCTCGTCATCTCAGCGAGGGCGCGCGTGATCAGCGTCGCGAGCGAGTTATCGCCGAAGCCGAGGCCCGACGCCATGCCGGAGGCGATCGCCATGACGTTCTTGAGTGCGCCAGCCGATTCGGCACCAACAACATCGGGATTTGTATAGACCCGGAACGTCGAAGACATGAAGAGGGCCTGCAGATCCTGTGCCGTCGGGCGGTCCTCCATGGCGATGACCGTCGCTGCAGGTTGGCCGGCGATGATCTCCCGAGCCAGGTTCGGCCCGGTGAGAACACCGATCACGTCGATGCGGTGCTCCGGAAGAACGTCGGCCGTCACTTCCGTCATGCGCATCAGCGTTTCCTGTTCGATGCCCTTCGCAAGGGACAGGACTGGTGTCTCTCGACCGATCGCCGGAGCCGCCTGCGCCAACACCTCGCGGTAGCCGTGCGACGGAACGCCCATGACGACGAGGTCTGCCCCTGCGATGGACTCCATGAGGTCCGACGTCGCCGAGAGCGGTTCGGGGAGCTCGACTCCGGGCAGATAGTCGGGGTTCTCGTGGGTTCCGTCGATGGCTTCGGCCAGCTCCCGGCGCCTCGCCCAGATCGTCGTCTCGGCCCGCTCGGCGACCATCGCCGCAACCACGGTTCCCCACGATCCTGCTCCGATGACACCAACCCTCACCGCTCTCCTCCTTGTTGTGGTCGGAATCTAGAGGGCGACACCGCCTCGCGACCGCCGCGGGGAGTCGCTCGTGCTAACGCGACGAATAGTTAGTCGTGTAAGCACGGGCGTCGGGGGAAGTAGCGTGCCGCGGGTGCAGCCCGAAGGACAGAAGCTCCCACCGACGAAGCCGAGTCTCCTGACCGCCTCGGCCGCCTTGCTCGGACGACGCGTCTCGCGGCTCTTCACCGCATGGGGTCGGGGCTACCGTCGCCTCGCTGAGTCACACGCCGCATCGGTGGGCGGCGACGCTGTGTTCGCGGTGGCGCTCGCTGGGACCTTGTTCTTCACCGTCCCGTCGATGGAGGCACGCGAAAACGTTGCTCTCTACCTGTTGCTCACCCTGGCGCCGTTCGCGCTGCTCGGTCCGCTTCTGTCCCGCGTCTTCGAACGTTCCCCGGGGGCGTACCGGGGTGGCCTGGTGATCAGTGCTCTCGGCAGAGCCGTCGTCGCTCTGCTGATCATCCCGTTCGTCGACAGCCTGCTGTTGTTCCCGCTCGCCTTTGTGCTCCTCGTCTTCTCCCGCTTCAGCGGCATCAGCCGATCGTCGGTCCTTCCCGTCGTGGTTCGCAACGCCGAGGAACTGGTCGATGCCAACTCGCGGCTGGCGCGCATCGGTGTACTGGCGGGAGCTGTGCTGGTTCCGGTTGCGGCGCTGCTCGTCGCCCTCCTCGGCGCCTGGCCTGCTCTCGTGATGGCGATCGCCCTGTATGTCGTGTCGGCAGCCACGGCCTTCCAGCTCCCGCCGGTTCCCAAGGAGGTGCGCACCAAGCGCAGCAAGAGAACCAAACCCGAGCGTCCTCCCCGACGGATACGTCTGGCGCGGTTCGCCACGGCCGCCGTTCGTTTCTTGAACGGCTATCTGCTGCTTCTCGTCGCCTTCGCTTTTCGTGACAGCGATGCAGGCGTGCTGTCGTTGACCGCGCTGATCGCGGCCGCCGGTGTCGGGTACTACATCGCCGCCGTTGTCGCTCCCGCCGTGGGGTCGTTCATCAGAGAAGAGCCGATGGTGATCGCTGCCCTGGCCATCGAGGCAATGGCGGCCTTCATCGCAGCCCAGGTCTTCAGCCTCCTCGCGGCTGCGGTTCTCGTTTGCGCAGCCGGTTTCGCCTGGGGCACCGCGAAGTTTGGTTTCGACGGCATGCTCCAGTCGGCGCTACCTGCGGAGCAGCGGGGCCGGGCGTTCACGATGTCCGAAACCGTATTTCAGATAGCGTGGGTGATCGGCGCGCTGATACCGGTGCTCCCGTTCTGGCCGACGGAACTCGGGTTGGCCTCGGCTGGTGTTCTCGCTCTTGTCACCCAGGTCGTCTACGTCACGCTGGTCTTGTTACCGGAGGCCGCCCGTTGGAGTAGGGAAGAACCGGTACGGGACGAGGACGGAGACGGACAGGGAGTCCTGGATCTGCTCTAGACCGCTAGGACCCTGACTCGACGTAGGGGGCGAAACGCTCGAGGATCTCAAATGGCACCCGAGCCACCACTTGGGTTCCTTGGTCGGTATGTGTCTCCTTGAGCACCTCTCCGTCTCGATGCAGCGCCGCCGCCACATCACCCCTGTCGTAGGGGATCAACAGGTCCATCTCGACGGTGCGGGCTCTGAGTTGGGCGATGATCGCGCTTCCGAGCTCGTCGATGCCGTCACCGGTCAGGGCTGACACGGCAACCGATCCCGGGTGGATGTTGACAAGACGTGTGACGACCGGTGGGGGCGCGATGTCTGTTTTGTTGAAGACCAACAGCTCCGCGACGTCCGTGGCTTCGATCTCTTCCAACACGGTGTGAACGGACTCGATCTGGCGCTCCGGCTCCGGGTCGGCGGCGTCGACGATATGGAGCAGAAGATCGGCGTCTTTGGCCTCGTCGAGCGTGGACCGAAATGCCTCGACCAGCTCGTGGGGGAGCCGGCGCACAAAGCCGACCGTGTCCGAGATGAGTGCCTGGTGTTGCTCGGGGAGTTCCAACCGGCGCACCGTGGAGTCGAGCGTGGCGAAGAGCCGATCCTCGACATGGACATGTGCGTCGGTGAGCGTGTTGAAGAGCGTCGACTTGCCGGCGTTGGTGTACCCGACGATCCCGATGACCGGCAGACCCGATGTCCGGCGCGACTTGTTGCGCGTCTCGCGGCTCACGGCTGCGTCCTTGAGCTCACGCTCGATCTTGGCCATGCGGTCTCGAATCCGGCGACGATCGGTCTCCAACTTCGTTTCGCCGGGACCGCGTGTGCCGATTCCGGCACCGAGCCGGCTCAGCTCAACACCCTTCCCGCCCAGGCGGGGGAGCCGATATCGGTGTTGGGCCAACTCGACCTGCAGCATGCCCTCCTTGGTGTGAGCGTGTTGGGCGAAGATGTCGAGAATGAGCGCCACTCGATCGACGACGTCCGTTTCGAACGCCTTCTGCAGATTGCGCTGTTGGGCCGGCGAGAGTTCGTTGTCGAAGACCACAACGTCGATGTCGAGAGCGTGTGACTCGGCCACGAGCTCTTGGAGCTTGCCACTGCCGATCAACGTCGCGGGTGCGAACCGTTCGCGACGGACACGCACCGACTCCACCGGCTCGGAACCCGCGGTATCGGTGAGCAACTCGAGTTCCGCGAGGCTCACTTCCGCCTCGTGTTCGTCGTCGCGGTACTGTGTCACGCCGATGAGTAAGGCTCGTTGGCGCAGGACGTCGAGATCGGTGACCGACGCGGTCAGCCTCCGGCCGCGGCGTGCTACATGAGCGTCTGAGTGATCGGGCATTCCCGCAATTCAAGCGCGTTCAACCACAAGCCGTGACCCAGTAGAGATTTACGCACGCGCCTGTGTCGATTGGTATCTTCACAGTGTTGATCGAGGGAGGTCCTCCTGCAGAAGACTGTCGCCAGGATTCTCGGCGATAAGGGAAAGGACGTCTGGTCGACCACTCCGGACGCAACGGTCTTTGAGGCTCTCGAGCTCATGGCCGCACGCAACGTCGGCGCCGTCGTGGTCGCCGAGGGGGATGAGCTGGCCGGTATCGTCTCGGAGCGGGACTATGCCCGCAAAGTCGCCCTGTGTGGCCGAGACGCCGCCTCGATGCTTGTGTCGGAGATCATGACGGCCGAAGTTCACACGGTGCACCCCGAGACCACAGTCAGCGAGTGCATGAACCTCATGACCGAGCACCGCATCCGCCACCTCCCTGTCATCGAGTCCGGCGACGTCGTCGGTCTTGTCTCCATCGGCGACATCGTTCTCGCAGTGATTGCCGAACGCGAGTTCATGATCAGCCAGCTGGAGCAGTACATCCAGAGTTGAGTGACGGGGCACTAGATCTGCACTGCACAAGCTCCGTTTTGCGCGTAGTTTCAATAGGTGGGCGAACAAGGAGTACCCATGCCCAAGTACATGTTCAAGGCGAAACTCAGCGCCGACGGCCTGCGCGGGACGCTCGATGAGGGCGGCACCTCTCGTCGCGAGGCCATCTCGAAGATGAGCGAGAACATCGGTGGTCGCGTCGAGGCCTTCTATTACGCGTTCGGTGGGACCGACGTCTACGTCATCGCCGACCTTCCAGACAACGAATCGGCTGCCGCCGTGGCTGTGACGGTTTCCGCGGCAGGAACCGGTTCCGTCGAGACCGTCGTGCTGCTCGAGCCGGAGCAGATCGACGCGGTGTCAAACATGACCGTCGATTACCGCAAGCCGGGAGGCTGAGAGACCCGTTTGTTACAGACGCCCGCTCGTCTTCGGACATCACTCGCTCGGAGGGACGCCAGCTCCGGAGCATCTCCGACCGGCGTGAGAGCCCGGTGATGTGTTTGCCGGTCGTTCCCGGACTGAGGCGGACTTTTCACGCGTCCGAGATTAAGCGTGGACCAACGGGAGGGACGGTCACGCGTCCCGGTTGGCGAACACTTCCTGATCGAACGGCTCGATCATGATGCACTCGCCAGGGCATTCTTCAGCGGACTCGATGACATCCTCGAGTTGAGACTCGGGAACACGCGCAACCCCACGGGCGCCGTCGGGAGCTTCCACGCCATCGAAGATGATCGTGCTTCCAAAATGGGAGGATTCTTCCTTCACGATCCAAAGACCGTCGTCTCGACCAACGAAGACGTCCGGTGCAATCTCCTCACAGATCCCGTCACCGGTGCATAGGTCCTGGTCGATCCAGACCATCAATGTGGCGTCAGCCATGAGTCTCCTCGAGATACAGGCACAAACGGGGAGGCTAGAAGGCCGGTCAACTCAAACAGAACTCATTCCCTTCCGGGTCTTGCATCACCGTCCACGTCACACCGTGTTCTTCGTTATCGTCGAGGCGCGTTGCCCCGATCGCGACGAGCCGAGCCACCTCGGCTTCGATCGCTACCCGCTGGTTCTCCACCGTGGCGGCGCGCTCTGAGACGGCGACGTCGAGGTGGACACGGTTCTTGGCCGACTTGGCTTCAGGCACTTGCTGGAACAGCACCCGCGGTCCCGTGCCCGTGGGATCTATGAGTGCGGCGTACTTGCCGCGATCTTCCTCGGCCATCCCGACTGAGTCGGCAAACGCCTTCCACGAGTCGAATCCCTCCGGAGGAGGCTGCAGGTCGTAGCCGAGGGCCTCGGCCCAGAACCCGGCGAGTCTCTCAGGATCGTTGGCGTCGTACGTGATCTGGAACGGGCGTGGCATCGGCAGAGACTACGTTCCCGATTCTCAGGTTTCTCTTAGAACCCGGTGTCGTGATGCGGCGTCGGACCATCGAGGCTGAACACACAAGGAAGGCATCACATGGTTCTGACGGCATCCCCGGACACGCCCATAGACGAGCAGCACAGGGATCGAGCTCGCGTGGTGGCTAGCGAAATGGCACGCGGCAACGCCTGGCTGATCAAGGTCGCCGAACTGGCGTATCTCCTCGTGGTGGACTCGATGCAGCGCGATGGCACCTGGCGAAAGACGGTTCCGTGGCTCGCCGACATGGTGCTCTTTGGCCAGGCGCAAATCGAGGACGCCGAATTGGCTGCGGCGGCGGCTGCGGTTTCGACCCTCGCCATGGTCGAAGCGTTGTACGACTTGGTCCCCAACGACGCAGCACGGGCAACGGCCGCGTTCCTTGCGCAGACCGAGCGCAGGGTTGAGCTTGCCTTGTCCGCCTGATCCTTCAAGTACGAGGATCGGCGGTCTCGAGGCCGTATCGCTCTGGAAGCCAGGTGACGATGTTGTGTCGACTTCGAACTGGTACCGACCTGTCAGTTCGGTGAAAGCCGCCCGATCGGTGACGCGTCCCGACTCGAACGTATCTGCCAGTTCCACGAAATACTGCTCGAAGCCGCCCGGCGAGACGAGCTCGAGAACTGCAGCGGGCTCGTTGGCGGGTTCCAGAAGGCGTGCGGTATCCCGCGGGGCTTGACGATGAAACCTCCGGCCGGCACGTCGTGCCCCTCCTCACCGATGAGAACCTGGATGTCGCCGTAGCGGACGTAGCTGTACTGGTCCTCGCCGTGGTGGGTGTGATAGGGCGCTCCGACGAAAGTGCGGTGCAACTGGATGCTCAACCATTGAGTAATGACCGCCGGTTTGATCCGATGTCGCGATCATCCTGACGCTCTTGGCCTTCCCAATCTGTATTCCGGACCGTCCCGCGGCCCAACGACGAATCGGCTCGGGTCGAGGCTCGTCATCTCGTCCTTCTCACGCGAAAATCCGCCTATGGCGGACGACGTTGTCAACGAACAGATCGAGTATTACGCAGCGAGAGCCCCGGAGTACAACGACTGGTGGGAGCGCCGGGGCGAGTTCGACGCCGGCCCGGAATTCGCTCGGGCCTGGCAGACCGACATCGAAGCGCTCGAAGAGTGGCTGGCCGGATGCCACGTTCACGGTCGCGTGCTCGAGATCGCTGCGGGGACGGGGAACTGGACCGGCGAGCTGACTCGCTACGCCGACACCATCACGGCTGTCGATTCGTCTCGCGAGACACTCGACATCAACCAGCGCCTAAACGGCGATGAAAACGTCGAGTTCATCGTTGCTGACGTGTTCGCCTGGGATCCCCCGCAGCAATATGACAGCGTGTTCTTCTCCTTCTGGCTGTCGCACATCCCCGAGGGCCACTGGGCTGGTTTTTGGGATTTGGTGTCGAAGGCCCTTGTTCCGGGCGGGCGGGTCATGTTCATCGACAATGCCCATCCGGCGCACTCGGCCGAGAACGGTCCCGGTGACAGATCGATCACCGATCCTCATCACGACATGACGCCTTCGGATCGTCCGGATTGGCTGCAACAGAGAGAGGTTCGCAACGGCGCGACGTACAGCGTTGTCAAGCGGTACTGGTGGCCGCATGAGCTCGCGGAGCTGATTGCGGCCGAGGGGTTCGCGGCCGATGTCGAACACACCGGCTTCGCCTTCATCCGAGGAACGGCACACCAGTAGTGCACCGAGACCGTGGAACATTTCGTGCTCCCCATTGTGTGTATGGGTGTGACGGACGAAGAGATCCACGTCAAGTACCGCGACGAGTGGATCCGATACGCGACCGTTCTTGCGGGACCAACCGATGCCGAAGGCGTTTGTCGTCGGTGGTCATGTGCGTCCTCAGATCGGGTGGTCGCAGACGGATCTCGGGGACGTCGACATCCCTGACTCAGATGCCGGTCTTTCTACGGCATCGACGGTCGAACACATGATCGGATCTCTTGGCATCACTGTGACATCAGGCATTTGTTCTGATCGTTGCTTCGACTCAGAGCCAGCTGAAACCTCTTACTGTGCTTGATGGAGGCGAATGTGGACCTGGTGGCCACCCCGGTCTTCAAAACCGGTGAGGGGGTGAAAGCTCCCTGGCGGGTTCGATTCCCGTCCGCCTCCGCCAAACGCTTGTGCAGCAAGCGTTCTCGGCCGACGCGCCCCCGGCTCGATGCCGGTTGGTCCTGGTGATTGAGGTCCGAACTTCGTTTACCCGGTGCCAACCCGGTGCCATGACCTCACCGACCAGCACAGCTCCGGTGTCGTTGAGGCGCGGTTTGGCGTTCCACAACTGCACGGACCGACCGCCCATATTGTTATGCGCTAGCAAGTTGGGGGTTGTCGGTTGGTCGTAGAGGCGTCTGGGTCGATCGACGGCCCCTGTTCTCATCGTTCGAAGTGGCCGACGAAGATGGCGGCACCTTCGCCTCCCTATCCGGCGAAGATGAGGTCGCCGATGCCGCCTTTGGAGGCGCCTCCGACTCCGTCGACGTCGCTTGGTTCGAGTAGGGGCACGCTTCCGACTTCTTCCCAGGTTGCGCCGTCGAGCGAGATCCAGAAGATGTCGACGCTTTCCTCGTCCGAGATTTCGCGACTGTCTACGTCTATGTATCCGAAGTTGGTCTTTTGGACTCCGGGGTACTCGGCTTGGGTGGGCCGGTTCTCTACGGGGAGGCCGATCGAGCTTGGGTCGGCCGGTTGCCAGTCGAGCCCGTTCGTTGACGAGAACGTTCCGAGGTTGGCTCCTCCGTCCACACTCCAGATCCTGCCAATCAGCTGATTGTTCGACGAGTGGAGCGTCAACCCCGTTTCGGTGTTGATCAT
>JAUVPA010000092.1 GCA_030598905.1 Acidimicrobiia bacterium | reverse complement strand
GTGGCGTCAGCTTGCGATGGCATGCACGCTTGCCAGGACCAACGCATTAGCTGTGGGGTACACGGCAGCGGCCCTCCACGGTCTGTTTGGATGCCACCCGGGCACGAAACCGGAGATCGCGGTGCCCTGGACGGGAAACGCGCGACTCGACATCGGAACCGTCCACCGCCGCTCCGACTTCCGACACCTCAAGGTGATTGTCCTCGACGGTATCCCGTGTCTGAGCGTCGCTGAGACGGCCTTCGATCTGGCAAGTCGAATGGGAGAGAAGCGTCTCGAACGGGTGATCGATGATGCACTGGCTCGCTCTCTTTGTTCACCGGACGACATGGAATCCGTGCTCGACCGCATATCGGGCAAGCGACTTCGAGGCACGGTTCGATTCAGAGAATCCATCGAAGGACTATCCGCCGGGTACACACCCCCGGCGAATGAACTGGAGCGGCTCCTCTACGACCTGCTGGACGACCTGGTCCTGGCGTCACATGACCGACAGGCTCGGATGCCGTGGTGGGACCAACTCCCCCATCAGGTCGACGCAGTGATTCCCGAGTGGAAGCTCATCATCGAGGCCGACGGGCGCGCCTATCACACGAAGCGTGCCGATTTCGAGAACGATCGGAGGCGCGACAACCTCGCCGCCGTCAACGGTTATCGCGTAGTGAGGCTCACATGGTCGATGCTCAAGGACGATCGCAGCGGTGGCCTCGATCTCCTCCGGAACGCGCGTGCATAGCGTGACCGTGACCGTTCCGCTATGCACGAGCGACTGGCTATTTCAGGACGGGGTCGGGGCCGAGACGGACCACGGCTTCAACCGCCTTGTACACCCTCTCCTGCATCCCGTACTCGTCGGGCTCGAGGAGGTTTGCCATCACCTTGAGGACCCACTCCATGAGGGGTCGCGACCGCAGGCCGACTCGGGTGAGCGTGCGCATCATCACCGGGTTCCCTATGGCGATCACGAAGGCGCGAGCTACGCGGTGGTAGGCGCCGTACTCGTCTTCGAGGGCCTGATCGTATGCGCGGAGCCGGCCGGGATCACCCGACCCGAGGGTGTCCTCGATCACCTCCGCCGCCAGCCGACCCGTCTCGTAGGCATAGTCGATGCCCTCACCGTTGAAGGGGTTCACCGCGCCGGCGGCATCGCCGATCGCGAGCCAGTTCCGTCCAGATTTGGGGCCGACCGAAAAAGCCATCGGGAGTTTCCCTCCCACGGGTTTGGTCAGTTGTGACTCCTCGTCGAGGCCCCAGTAGGCCGGAAGCGACGACGCGTACGCGTCCATGAGGCGGGACGTGTTGACGTCCTTCCACCCACGGAACGATGAGATCACACCGACGCCGACGTTGATGCTGTCGTCGCCGAGAGGAAAAACCCACCCGTAGCCCGGCATCGCCCGACCTTCCTTGTCGTAGATGTTCAGCTGCGACTCCAAGAACCCGTCGCGCGAGTTCGAGCTCTCGTAGTAGCCCCGAACCCCCAGTCCGTACGGATAGTCACGGCGCCGAGCCGTGCCGAGCTTTCTTCCGAAACGTGTCAGCGAGCCGTCGGCGATGACAACCATCTCGGGTGAGATCCGCTCGACACCGCCGTTCTCCTTCAGGTCGACGCCGACCAGCTCGCCGTCCTCGACGACTGCGATGGCCTCGGTGGATTGACGGACGACGGCACCCTGTTTCTCGGCATACGTCGCGACCTGCATGTCGAGGTCGGCTCGGCGCAGAGTCGCACCCCAATCCGGATAGACGGTGTGCTGTGGCCATGGGAGCTCGATCCGCAGATCCCCGGCGTATGCACGCAGTCCGACGATCTTGTGGACGTCTTCGCGATCGAAGTCGAAACCCATATCGATGAGCTGGCGCACGGCACGTGGCGTGAGGCCATCGCCGCAGGTCTTGTCACGTGGATACGTCTTCTTCTCGACGAGTAAAACATCAAACCCGCGGCGGGCAAGCCAATAGGCCGCAGAGGCACCTCCGGGACCGCCGCCCACGACAAGAACGCGAGGATCGGACATCAGCCGGCAGGCTAGGTCAGCCGCCGGACGCAGTCGTCTCGCCCTCGTCGGCCCCTTCAGCTTCGACGAGTCCGCAATCCGATTCAGCCGCCATGACATCCTGGCCGCCAAAAGCGACGCGCTCGTAGAGCGCGACCTGCGTGATCTCGGTTTCGGTCAGTGAGGAGAACCCAGGCATCGGTGCACCGAAACCGCCGACGGGGTTGTCGGTCGCGCCTTAGACATCACCGACCTCATCGGACCAGCCCGCCGAGCCGAGTGCAACCCACAGGGAATGATCGACGCACGTGCCCTCGGGGAAGGTCTCGACGACGGCGCCCCCGGCAAGGGCGGGACCGGCACCGCCGCCGCCAGACGCTCCGTGACAGGCGGTGCAGTTGGTCAGATACAGCGCTTGACCGGCCGAGAAGTTGTTGACGACATCGACGCCGTATGGCGCCCCGTCACAGCCGACTGCTTCACCCGTCACGGGATCAAGCAAGAGCTGACCCGAGCTGCCGCAATCCGGACCGGTCGGCAGGACGAGGATGTACAGAACCGCGATGAGCGGGATGATCACGAACGTCGCCGTGAGCCACAGCGGATAACGGTTCATCCCTGAGACGAGGGCGAACTCCGACTCGTCTTCATCTTCGGCAGCGTCCTGACCATCGTCGTCGGGAATACCGGCCGTCGGTTCGAGAACTTCGACGATCGACGAATCGTCACCTTCGTCGACGGGGGGTTCCTCGGGCTCGCCAACTGCCGGCGGCGCCTCAGGCTCGGGTTCAGAAGCCGGTTCCGGTGCCACGTCGGCCACCTCTGGCGCCGGCGCAGGTGGTGGCGCCGCGGCTGGGGCTTGTTCCCCCGCCCACTGAGCCAAGACCTCATCCAGCGACTTCCCCTCGGCGGCAGCCCGCGCCTCGGCCGACCTCTTAACGAGCGACTCGGGCATGCCGGTGCTCTCAGCGATTGTCTTGAGAAGCTCGTCCATCTATCTACTCGAGTCCAATGATGTATTGCGTGAGCACGTCGATCTCGGCCTCGGAGAGATACGAGTACGACGGCATGTTCGACCAGGGGCGGCTTTCCCGAGGATCCTGGAGATGAGCGAAAACGAACCGATAGGAGTCCGTTCCTTCGCGGCTCCCGACGTGCATCAGGTCCGGCCCGAGGCGTTCCACACCAAGGAGGATCGGGTTCTCATGCACGTAGTCGCCTGAGAGGCTGATCGGACCGAGCCCGACATCGGTAACAATCCCGCGCACCGCCTGGGTATGGCAATACCAGCAGCCTTCGCTCAGATACAACGCTCTCCCCTCGGCCTCGGCACTTCCCTCTGCATAGACGCGCACGTTGTCTCCGAGGAGCGTCCCGGTGGTGTTGATCGGATCGAGGGAGGGCAACAACCAGGCGAACAGAGCAGCGAGACCGAACAGCAGCACCGCTCCATATCGCAGGCGTGTCCAGCTGATCGTCTGTGCCTCTCCACCGAACAGGAGGTCGTATTCGGGCGGTTCGGAGAGGGTGTCGGGCTCTGCACCATCGTCTTCGTCAGAGGTCCGGAACGCGTTGAAGACGAAGAGCAGCTGTGCCAGTGCAAAAACGACGATCCCGATTGCGCGCAGCCCGAAGGCCGTCTCCAGAGGGACCGCCGTGTTGATGAATCCGTCTCCTGTGGACGTGTTGGTACCCGAGTTTGACCCGGCCGCCCAAATGAACCCGGCCTGGAGACCGCCGAGCCACATCCCGAACAGTGCAATGGAGAGTCCGATGAGGCTGTAGCGAAGGTGCCAGATCGCGGCACCCGACCTCGCTGGCGCTCGATCGTTGTTGAGAGCGCGGTAGGCAATACCGAACACCAGAACCGTGAGCGCGCCAAAGAAGAGGAGGTAGTCATATGCAGTCAGCCATTGGGTGTACTGGACGACGCCACTCGAGCTGCGAACCGTCTGCAGGAGATTCACGAGGGGAACGAGCAGCAACATGAAGGCCCCTGCGGTCACGAACCTCATCGTGACGCGATCCGTGATGTCGGACCATCGCCCACGCAGAGCGAGGCCCAGGTCCACGAAGATCACCAGAACGGGGACGACCAGCGCGATCGAGAACCCGACGCCCAGTGTCTCGAACCAATCCGGTCCTGGGCCGTAGATGAAGTCGCGAGCTCCCGTTGCCGTCCAGATCAAGGCCAGCGACCAGAACCCGAGAACGCTCAGCCGGGACGATGACCTCGGGTCGGCACCGACGAGTCGCGGCACGAGGTAGTAGGCCACGCCGACACCGGCCGCCACGAACCAGAGACCGGTGATCGAGGCGCGGAAGAAGGATGTCTGGATGGCTCCGTTGAACCCGGCGATGCCGGGGAGGTTGCCGGCGAACCAGGCGAGACAGAGCCACCAGAGCCCGCCAACGAAGTACCAGGTCGGAGGACCAAGCCGCTCCTTGGCATGCGCCGCCGTTGCGGTCACCGCCCAGGCAGCGAGCACGAAGCCGATGAGAACAACGATGTCCGCCAACAACGGCATCTCGAGGTACCGGCGACCCTCGCTCAACCCCGCCCCAATGGCCAGCGTCCCGTCGGCAACACCTCCGGCGATGAGAATGAGCGACATCGCCGCGACGAACGGCCGACGCAGATGGACACCGGCAAGCCGAGGAACGACGAAGTACGCGGCGCCGAGGAACCCGATCGTGAGCCATCCGTACAGGAATGCTGCCGTCGCCATCGGGACCAGGCGCCCGTAGGTGAGGATCTGAACGCCGCCGTTCAGCTGAGGAAAGACCAGCTCGAGTGCGGCATACGCACCGGCAAACACAGATACGAGCAGAAAGACCGCAGCAACGATGAAATGCCACCGGACAATACGGCCGGTGCGCCTAACCCGGTCGGGGACAGGATTGGGGGTCGAGTCTTCGCCGCTCGTCTCGACGCTGGCGATCTCCGCCGTCACGTACGCCGCACCCTCCACTCGTCCGGTTCAGTCTTGCCCAGGCGCGGGCCGGAAGCCTAGCCCTCACCCGTACCTCGGGATTGTCCCTTTCCTCGCACTGCAACGTCAAAACCAGCTGCCCTGGCATGAGATTTCAATGACTATTGCCGTGCGCATAGAATCCGCGCCGTGAGCGACCGCTTGAAGCTCGGGCTGGGTCTTGGTGCCGTTGTCGTCGGACTGATCGTGGCAGTGGCTGCCGCCGGTTTCGTTCATGCCGCCGAGTCCGAGATCGTCAACGAACTCGGCAACGAAATGTATACATGGGCGCCCCGCGGTTGGGTCTGGGTTTTACTCGGCCAGGTGGTCTCAATCGGCGGAGTCCTCCTCGCCATGGCGGGCTTGACGCTGGCGTTCGTCTTCGACCGGCCGATGACGTGGGCGAGGGCAAGCATCGGTGCCGCCCTCTTCGTCGGACTGATGCTGATCATCTTCGGCCTCATCCCCAACCAATTCCTCACACTCACCCAATCAACTCTGGAGTGGACGCCACAGAAGACATTCGTGGCCGTCCCCCAATGGCTCGCCCTCAACAACGAGCTCTCGGTGTCATACGCCGCCCTCAAGGACATCTTGCTCCAGGGTTTCGTCGCGACAATGCTCATCGGCATCCCCGTCTTCATGTGGTGGTGGCAGGGCTACCAGAAGCGCCGTGACGAGCCGAAGCCCCAACCGGTGTCTTCCTACGGGCGGCCGATGCGGGTGGAGGACTGAGGATGGCGAACGAGGTCTGGTTCGAGATCCCTCCTATGCGCGACGACTATCAGTTGGCCGTAGTCGATGGTTCGTATCTCACTGCAGCCGTCAAACCGAAGCAGTTTCTTCATATCGACCAATCCGAGTGCATCCTGTGTGAGGGCTGTGTCGACATCTGCCCGTGGAAGTGCATCCACTATCTCTCCGTTGATGCCATCGCCGAAGGCAGCAACGTCGACAATCCCAGCGAGAAGACCGACAACAAGGGGTTCTTCATCGTCGACGAGGACGAATGCACGAGGTGTGCGCTGTGTGTCGACCGCTGCCCGACCGGCGTGATCAGCCTTGGTAAGTTCAGCGGGTCGCTGGCGGAACAAGCTGAGGAGTTCGGCGACAGCCCGTGGGAGTACAACACGGGTCAGCGCGATTCCAAGAACGGATACGCGTACGGGACGCGGTGGTGACCGAATGATCCGCCCCGGGACCACGAGATGACCAGCAAAGAGGAATCGGCCTAGTGGCGAACGAGGAAAACGGACGAGGCGGCGTTGGAGCGGCCCTCGCCAACGTTGGCGAGCACATCCGCAACAGCCAGGTGTGGAACTCGGTGTTCCGCCCCGGTTCGCCGTTCCGTGCCGGCTATGCGGACACTCCACGCAACCGTTCCTACGTGATCATGAACAACGTGCTGTATCACCTTCACCCGGTGAAGGTGAAGCGTCACGGCGTGAGGCTGTCTTACACGCTGTGCCTGGGAGGCCTTTCCTTCTTCTTGTTCATCGTTCTCACGATCACCGGCATCTTCTTGATGTTCTACTACCGGCCGACATCTCCGGCGGCGTACGTCGATCTGCAGGCGCTGGCCACCGACGTGGCCTTCGGCCAGTTCGTGCGCAATATGCATCGGTGGGGCGCTCATTTGATGGTGTTGACGGTATTCCTCCACATGACTCGTGTCTTCTATCACGGTGCCTACAAACCTCCGCGCGAGTTCAATTGGGTGGTGGGCGTCGTGCTCCTGTTCCTCACCCTCTTCTTGTCCTTCACCGGATATCTGCTGCCGTGGGACCAGCTCGCCCTGTGGGCGGTAACGGTGGGCTCGAACATGGGGGGCTACACACCGGTTTTCGGCGAACAAGTGACGTTCCTCCTGCTCGGAGGGGTTCAGGTCACGCCGGACACGCTGCTCAGGTTCTACACACTCCACGTCTTGTTCGTCCCCTTCATCCTGACCGTCTTCCTTGCCGTCCACTTTTGGCGGGTCCGCAAGGACGGCGGCATCTCCGGACCTCTTTGAGGAGCGACCTTGGCCGACGTACCAGAACATCTACT
>JAUVPA010000090.1 GCA_030598905.1 Acidimicrobiia bacterium | reverse complement strand
GCTCGCTCGTGAGGGGACTTTTTATTCCTCCCCACCTGGGTGTGTGGGCCGAGGGTTACAACCCGTGGTCGGTGGGGGTCGCGAAAGCTGTTCTCGCATCGCATCTGGGGTGTCGACCGGGAGATCGCACACCATGTTGCGACAGACGTATGCCTTGCCTTCATCCCTGCCTTCGAGCAGTGGCATCGAGCCGTTCGTTGCCAGGACCACCTCGGGACGGAACTCGTCCCACACCACACCGGCCAACTCTGATGATCCGGGGACGGCGACCTCTTTGACCCCGACGAGCACGCTCGTCCACACCGCGAGCATGTGACCGGCGAATGCCGGGTTGCGCTCCAGCACGATGCCGGCTGATCGCACCGTCCCCTCCAAGAGTTCGCGCAGGCGGGGTTCACCGGTGTATGCCCCCAATATCAGCAGAGCTTCAGCGGCCAGTGCATTGTCCGATGGAGTCGGGTTGTCCTGGATGTTCTTGGGCCTGGCAATGAGGTCCTCGGCATCGGCTGCCGTGGCGAAGAACCCTCCTGCAGGGTCGGCGAAGAGGTCGATCATGCGACGCGTGATCTGTTCGGCGCCGTCGTACCACTCCGCCTCTCCGGTTGCCTGATACAGAGCAAACAGCCCGACAGCGGTCGCCGCGTAGTCGTCGCAGAACCCTCGAGGCCCTGCTCGCCCGTGGCGCCAGGAGCGCAGCAAACCTGCCTCTTCGTGGTATTGCCCCATCAAGAAGGTCGCGATTCGTCGAGCGACGTCAAGGGAGGAATCATCGCCGAGTACGGCCCCTGCTTCGGCGAATGCCCGCAGAGCCAAGCCGTTCCACGCCGTAACGACTTTGTCGTCGAGTCCCGGCCGGACTCTCGTCGAGCGACGATCGAGTAGCCGGGAGTCGATGCTGTTCTTGTCGGGCACAGTCGCGTCCGGATCACCGATGTGGAGGATGTTGTCTCCCTCGAAATTGCCGCCGGGGCTTGCCCCGTAGAGCTCAGCGGCGTCTTCGACTTCGTCTCCCAAAACGGCCTCGAGTTCCTGCCAAGACCACACGTAGAACTTGCCCTCGACTCCCTCCGAGTCGGCGTCTTCTGCGGAGTAAATGCCTCCGGCGGGATCGGTCATGTCGGTGGTGAGGTAGTCGAGTGTCTCTCTCGCGGTGCGGAGGAATGTGTCGTCACCCGTCAGCTGCCATGTCCGGAGATAGACCCGCGCCAAGAGGGCATTGTCGTAGAGCATTTTCTCGAAGTGGGGAACCAGCCATCGCTCGTCGACGGAGTATCGAGCAAAACCTCCGCCGAGTTGATCGTAGATTCCCCCCCTGCGCATCTCGTCCAGGGTCTTGGAGAGCATGGCCAGAGGTTCGTCGCCACCGATCCCGTGGGCGACGCAGCGCATCAGCAATTCCAGCGTCGGGGCTTGGGGGAACTTAGGCGCCCCACCAAAGCCGCCATGACGGGTGTCGAACGAGGCCTCGAGAGCCCCAACGGCGGCCTCGACGTCCCCGAGATCCGGCAGGCCCTCGGACGGCGGGATGGCTTGGCCCACAGCTTCGGTCAGCCGTGACGCCTGGTCGAGGAGGTCACCGCGTTTGGTCGTCCATGCTTCGACGACGGCCCCGATGACATCCGTGAGGGAAGGACGACCGTGCATCCGGTTTTTGGGGAAGTAGGTGCCCGCGAAGAAGGGCTCACCGCCTGGTGTCATGAAAACGGTCATCGGCCATCCACCTTGGCCCGACATCGCCGTGACGGCGTCCATGTAGACGCGGTCGACGTCGGGACGCTCCTCTCGATCGACCTTGATGTTGACGAAGTGATCGTTCATCAGCTGGGCGGTGGCTGCGTCTTCGAAGGACTCGTGGGCCATGACGTGACACCAGTGACACGCCGAGTAGCCCACCGACAGCAGTATCGGACGGTCGGTCGATGCCGCGGTGGCGAACGCCTCATCGCCCCACTCGTACCAGTCCACAGGGTTGTCGCGATGCTGGAGAAGGTACGGTGACGCCGAATCGGCGAGACGGTTGGGCACGTCAGATGGTGGCGCTCTCGCCCCAGTCGAGCGGGATCAGCTCGATGCTGTGATCGGCCAGCACCGTCCCGACGAGTTTCCGGATCCATTGCCGGCCACCAGCGTTCAGATACGAGTCGTGGACGGGCACCACCACAGTTGGCTCGAGCCGTCGCGCGAACTCGACAGATTTTGTCGCGGTTCCCCATGGCGTGAGGAGAGGAAGTGCCAGCACAGCCGCAGAGGACGTGGGTTGGTAGCTGTCCCCGGGGTGGGTGAAGACGCCGTCAACGGTGAACGATCGGTTCGGCGGAGTTGCTCCGTTCGGGACCATCTCGTGAAGAACGTCCTCGGAGTCGACACCCGGCGGGTTTTGGGTGGACACGGAGATGCCGTGGGGTTCCAGGAGCCTTGCGACGGCGTCGTTGGCGTGCACAGAGAGATCGTTGCCTCGGTCGATGAGCCAACGCACAAAGTCTGAATTGACGTGGTCGTGATGTTCATGAGTGATCAGGACACGGTCGATCTGACCGATCGAATCGAGCCCGTCGGTTTCGAAGGAGAGCGATCCGGGGTCGATCAGGGTCGTAGCGGTGTCGGTGCCAATAACAACACAGGACTCGACGAGCCGGCGGACGGTGATCATCGACTGCGACACTAGTTGCTGCTTGGCGGCCCTATTCCGTCGCCGCTGGCGGGCTCGTTCCGAATACTGCCGCGGCCCCGAGGCCGATGTAGATGGTTCCAGCGAGGTATCGCTGTGTGCGGCGCAGCGCCGGTCGTCGCGCCAGGTGTTCGCCCAGAGTGCCGCCGACAACGGCATACATCCCGTCGCTGACCATCCCGGCAACAACAAAAAGGGCTCCGAGTACCAGGAGCTGGGTGGTCGTACTGCCATGTGCCGGGTCGACGAACTGCGGAACGAAGGCGAGAAAGAAGAAGGCGGTCTTCGGGTTCAGCAGGTTCACGAGCGCGCCTTGCCAGAAGACGACACGGAGCGAGCGGTGCCGACCGTTGCCGACGCCGAACTCCTCATCGCCGGTCGTGAGGGCGCGGATGCCCAGAAATACCAGGTAAGCCGCGCCCGCCCACTTCACGATGGTGAAAGCCGTGGCCGACGCGGCGATCAACGCCGACAGACCGGCGACGGCAGCGATGACATGCGCAATCGAGCCGAGGTGAACGCCGAGCACCGACACGAGTCCGGCGCGGGTGCCCTGTGTGACGCTGCGGGTGACGACGTAGAGGACCACCGGGCCCGGAACGATGAAAAGAATTATCGCCGCGGTGACAAACAGTGCCAGCGCTGTTGGATCGGGCATGGGATGAGGGTAGGAGGTCACTGCCCGGCCGATCACCAGACCAGGCTGGAGAGGCCTGACACGTGAAAGGCTGCGGCTAGCTGTGATATTTGGGGGGTTCACAAATCGGCCCCTGTGTGTGATATTGGGTCGAACCCCGAAATTGTGACGTCGTTCACAAACTCCGCACGGAGTGACGCGCCCGAGGTGCGACGCGGACGAGACGAAGGTGGTGGGGGTGACGAACCCAGCGTTGGGTATGGGCAACAAAGGGTGAATTGGGCAGGGCAGATCAGGTCTCTTTGGTGGAGGACTAGGTAGATGGCGGCAGGGAACACTCGCAAGATGGTTTTGGATCGGGCGAATCGCGAGCGCGAGGACGCCAAAGACCGGATGCAGCGCGACACGCTGATGCGGACGCTGCGCGAACGTGACAAAAACAAGCTGACGGACGAGCGAGGCCGACTCACGACGGATCTCGTCTCGCAGTACCTGACATCGATCGGCGAGTACGAGCTGCTCACCGCCGAGAACGAAGTCGACTACGCACAGAAGATCGAAGCCGGTCAAGCTGCATTCGAGCGTCTCGAAGCCAAGCAGTACAAGGGTAAAACCGAAGAGATGGGCCTCAAGAGGAAGGTCCGCCACGGCCAGGAGGCCAAGGATGCATTCCTCACGGCAAACCTGCGGCTCGTAGTCGCCAATGCGAGGCGGTACGCCAACACGTCTGGCATCGACTTCCTCGATCTCATCCAGGAGGGCAACCTCGGGTTGATCCGGGCCGTTGAGAAGTTCGACTGGCGCAAGGGTTTCAAGTTCTCGACTTACGCCACATGGTGGATCCGACAGGCGATCACGCGGGCGATTGCGGACAAGTCGCGAACGGTGCGAATCCCGGTGCATCTCCACGACACCCTGGCCGCAGTGAGAGCTGCACAGGCCTCACTCAAAGCCGAGCTCGGGCGCGACCCAAGGCCCGAGGAGATCGCCGAAGAAGCGGGCGTCGACGTCACGAAGGTCGAGCTTGCCCTCGGTGTGGCAGACACCGTTTCACTCGAGCAACCGATTGGTGAGGACGGGGCTCAGCTGGGCGACTTCATCGAAGACGAGGATGCCGTTGATCCGGTGAAGGTCACCGAAGAGTTGGACATCGCCAGCAGTCTGCGACGTTCGATCGATCGGCTCCCCGAACGCGAGGGGAGAATCCTCGCCTTGCGTTACGGCTTCTACGACGGCGTGCCGCGGACGCTCGAAGAGATCGGCGAGGAGTTCAACCTCACGCGAGAGCGGATCCGACAGCTCGAAAAGCTGGCGTTGTGCCGCCTCCGTCATCCGAGCTTCGGGATCCGCGAACAAGACCTGGTCTGACGACACCGGCCGTTTGGCCCTGCCCAGGCCGTGGTTGCGTCGCTACTCTCGCCCGCGAGTGAGAGGAACACCATGAAGCTGGGGGCACTCGTCGGTGGGGCGGCCGAGGTTGCTGGGCCGGAAACGCGTCTCGGCGACGTCGCCCGTGCCATGGTGGAGCGAGGCATCGACGCCGTCGCCGTAGTCGATCGCTCTGGGCTCATCGGAATCTTCACCGGGCACGACCTGTTGCGGGCGGCAGCAGAGGAGGTCGACCTCGAGTCGCAGACCGTTGCGCGGTGGATGACTTCCGCCCCTGATGTGTTCGGGCCCGACGTACCCGTCGTCGAGGCCGCGCAGTGGCTGCTGGAGACCGGTTACCGGCATATGCCTGTGATGGATCGAGATGAGCTTCTCGGAATCGTTGGTGTGCGCGACCTCCTGTGGGCGCTTGCCCAAGACTGACGACTGGGAGCCCGCTGAGCAATACATGTCACTCATCTCGACGACCAGAGCATCACCAGTCGCTGTGGCCTCGGCCCCGCCATTCCGACGCGAGGAGTGTCGAAACCTCGCCCTTGCGACTGGCGCGTCTGGCCGCCGATTCGAGCAACGGCATTGCTCAGCGGACTCCTAGAGCACACGTTCGAGGCGGCGGTTGATCGCATCGAGGACGGCCTTCACCGTGGCGGCCGATGCGTCTCTGTTCTTGAGCAGAGCACTGCCGACGAAGGATCCACTATCACCTTCGAGCTCGACCTGTGCCATAGCCACCTGGCTCGGACCCAACTCCGTTGTTGCGATGGCGCCGAGTCTCAGACTCACCCTGTTCGCCGTCACGCCCTCGACGGCCCGCAGCGTCGCCTCGCCGACAAGGCGCGGCCGGATTGCCGGGTCGGACAACCCGACGGCTTCACCGGAGTACTCGTCCTCCTGCCACACCAACGTGATCACGACACGAGCGTGATCGTTTTCGTTGGCTTCTTCGATTCGGACAATTGCTGGGCGGTTCGGCATATGGGGCAGCGTAAACGCGGTCGGCCGGCGATGGGGATCCATCCTTCCCAACGTCTTGTGCCTTGGCGTCCCATGTCGTTTCGATTTCGTCGATGGCGTCGAGGAGGAGTCCGACCAGTAGGGTGCCCCGCCGGGAGGAACGCTCTGAACAGGCAGTGGATTTGGATCACCGCAACGTTCATGTTGCTGATTGCCCTGCTCGTTTGGGTGGCCAACGTCGCCCTGTGGGTCGACCGCAACGTCGTGGATCAAGAAGCATTCACGGCGACGGTCTCGGAAGTCCTTCTCGAGGAGGAGTCCCGGGCCGTGATTGCAGTCGAAGTCGTCGATGCTGCGGTCGACGGTCTGCCGTTGCTGGTGCTCGTCCGATCTCCCTTGGAGTCCCTCTTTGAGTCGATGCTGGCATCGGAAGTCATGCAGTCGACGGTCGCGTTCACAGCCGCCGAGGTCTATGCCATTGTTGTCGAGGGCCGGATCTCGCCGCTCGTCATTGGTCTTCTGGCGGTCGAAGACGCCGTCCTCGGCCTGCTCGGCGAGTTTGCGCCATCGGCCGTAGACCTTCTGCCAGATGGGTTCTTCGAGGCCTTCGAGGTGCTCGAGGAGGGCCAGCTTCCGTCCTATTCCGGGTTGGCCGCGACGGTGCCGTGGTTGTGGCCGCTTGCCACCGCTCTCGCCGTGTTGCTGGCTGCCGTCCTCATCGGTTTGTCGCCAAACCGCGCGGTGTCCGTGTTTGCCGTCGGCATCGCGATCGTGGTGGCAGCCTTGCTCTCATTCCTCGCCGATCTCGTTGTCGAACCGTCGATTCTCGAGAGGCTGGGAGGTGAGGTCCTCGAGGTGCTCGGCGAGTTGGCCTACGAGGCGTTTTCGGCTTCTTACGTGCTTCAGACTTTCGCGCTGCTCGGATTCGGCGTCGTGGTAGCGGTTGGCGGGGCGGTGTGGCTCGGCGCCGAGTGGTCGAGCCGGACCGTACCTCACGAGGCATGAGAGGCCGATGGGGAAAGTTTCCATGCCCATGAAGCCACCGGCGGCGGATCGCCGCGCCCACGTTCGCGATATTCACGGCCATCGCGTCGACGACCCATGGTTCTGGCTTCGCGACCGAGACGATGCCGAGGCCATTGTTTACCTCGAAGCGGAAAACGCCCACACCGAAGCCGTCATGCGCCACACCGATGAGGTGCAGCAGCGCATCTTCGGCGAGATAAAGCGTCGTACGCAGGAGACGGACCTGTCCGTGCCCGCAAGGCGCGGTGCCTATTGGTACTCAACTCGAACCGAGGAGGAAAAGCCCTATCGGATTTGGGTGAGGATGAAGGGTTCGCCGTTGAGCAGCGAGCAGGTGCTCCTCGACGAGAATCTCGAAGCGCAAGGCCACGACCATTTCCGGACCGCCAATGTGCTGGTCAGCCCGAACGATCGGATACTGGCGTACAGCGTGGACACGACCGGTGCGGAGAGGTACATCACGCGTTTTCGCGACCTCAACACAGGTCTGGATCTCGACGATGAGATTC
>JAUVPA010000085.1 GCA_030598905.1 Acidimicrobiia bacterium | reverse complement strand
GCCAGCCAATCGAAGTATGCCCACCAGAGCACGGCGGCAAGGGCAAAGGCACCGGCAAGCGACACCGTTGTCTGCAGATCGCGCTCCCCACCCACGGCCGCGAGACCGACCGCGATGATGACCTCACCGAGGGCGATGATGATGAACAACGCGTGGCGCTCGGCGAAGTGGCCGGCGTGTAGATCAAATTCGCTGCTCCCCGACATCAGCGCCGCAACAATTTGGACAACGGCGGCGGCAAACCAAACAACAAGGCGAGCGTCACCCGACACGAGGCCACCGGCAAAGACCAGCAAAACACTCAGCAGCGTCGGAATCGCGTACATAGCAAACCCGGCGAGGAGCTCCCGTGAGAGACCGACGACGAAGATCGAAACTCCGAGTAGCAATACGGCTGTGTAGCCGGCAGCGAACCACAACCCGCCGTCTCCCGTCGCCGTCGGGACGGCCAGCGCCATGAACAACACGGCGCCCATCGCAGCCAACAAAGCCAGCTTTACGGGAAGCTGCTCGTTTCCGACCGAATTCAGGGCCCACGTGTATTGGGACCACGCCCACCACACCAGCCCGAGGACGAGGAATCCGCCGATCAGACCTCGCAAGGACGTATCGGAAGCCAATAGGACGGAGACCTGCGTGATCGAGAAGACGAAGACCAGGTCGAAGAACAGCTCGAGGGGCGTGACTCTCAGTTCTTCGATGTCGACGGGATCGGACACCCCGGAGATCCTAAGGGCTAGTGGTCTGTCGCAGAATTGGCGTCAGGGTGTCTCCGAGTCATCGGCGTCATCTGGCAAGGACGCACAACGCAGGCGCATCAGTGGATGCGTCAAGGCGGAGGACGATGCCAGGGGCGTCGAGGACCGGAGAGACCCGATGATTGTTTCTGCGACAGACCACTAGCGTCACGTGAAGATGAGAGAACGGCCGCCGATCCACGAGCTGCGAAAGATCTACGCCGACACGAAGACGATCGCCGTCGTCGGTGCTTCGCCTGATCCGGCCAAGCGGGCCAATGTCATCCCCAAGTACCTCATGAGCCAGGGGTACCGCGTCATACCGGTGAACCCGAACCACGACGAGATCCTCGGTGAGAAGAGTTACCCGACGCTGCTGGACATTCCCGAGCCCGTCGACGTCGTGGACGTGTTTCGACCGGCAGACGAGACGCCGGAGGTCGCCGAGAAGGCCGCGGCCATCGGAGCCAAGGTCTTCTGGCTCCAGCTCGGGATCGTTTCCGAAGAAGCGGGTCTCATTGCCGAAGAAGCAGGGATGACGGTTGTGATGGATCGATGCATCGGCCAAATGCATGCCGTCCTCGGCCTCGGGCCCGGGCCACCCCACGACTGAGAGTCGGGGCCTTCCCCCATAGGCAATGTTGTCTCACGGGGAGACGATGTCGCCATGGCGACGGAAACATCGACTCGAACCTTCTTGGCGGCCACCTCGATGATCGTTGCTTTGCTCGTGGTCGTTGCGGTGGTTCTCGCATTGCGAGCTCCGACCCAGCTCGATGTAGCAACGCCGCAAGGCACCGTCCAGCGCTACGTCCAGGGCGTCCTAGACGGCGACACCGACGATGCCTTCGACCAGCTGACCAACGAGTTGGCAGACGGTTGCGAACCGTCCGAACTGCGCCACGCCGCTCCCGACGATGCTCGGGTCGTCATCGTCAACGCCGACGTCGGGACCGACACGGCCCGAGTCGACGTTCGCATCACCGAGACAAATGGCGAAGGTCCGTTCACCGGTGGCGGATACACATTTGAAGAAACCTTCATCCTCGAGCACCAAACGGACCTCTGGCTGATTGCGGAGGCTCCGTGGCCCTTCTATCACTGTCCGGAGGTACGACCATGATGGTTTTCGAAATCCTGACCTCGCTGCTCCCGCTGGCAATCGTCGTCGGCATCGTCGTGCTGATCGTGCGCAGCGTCTCCACGCGTGACCGCAGCGCAACCCAGGGCGCCGGAGTCGCCATCCGGCGGTTCTTCGTCTACACGTTCATGCTCGTCACGTTGCTTCTCGCCGGCCTCGGCCTTGCTGGAATCGTGGACGCCATCGCATCGGCGGGATCGACCGTCGCCACCGCCAGCGCCGACATCGCTCGGTCGGTTGCCTTTGTCGTCGTCGGCCTCCCCGTCTACGCCGGCCTCGGGTACTTCACCTCGCGCCGACTGCGAGAGGACCCGGCAGAGCGGAGATCGTTCGGGTGGGCTTTCTATCTGACGGTTGCTCTGATCGGTTCTCTGATCGCGACACTGTCGCTGCTGATCGGGTTCATTGGCGAGCTGCTCCGCGATGGCGACGTGAACCGGAGCCTGGTGATCAACGGGATCATTTGGGGCCTCGTGTGGACCGCCCACTGGTGGGCTGCCACGCGCTGGGCCGATAAACGGCGGATGGCCGTTCACCTGCTCCTTGGCTCGGCCATCGGGCTCATTACTTCACTCACCGCAGCCGGCTGGGCCCTTTCAACTGTTCTCCAAGAGCTCTACGGCGCCGTTCTCGCCACCAGCATCGTGGACTCCGGTGTCGAATCGATCGCCGAGCCGCTCGTGATCCTCGCCATTGCCGCACCGGTGTGGGCGTGGTACTGGCTGCGGCACGCCCGATCCGCTCCTCGTACACCCTCGTGGCTCGCCTATGTCGTGCTCCTCGGGATTCTGGGAGGTGTGACCGCAGTAGTCATCGGATCCGGAACGGCGCTCTTCGGTGTCCTCCAATGGTTGCTGGGTGACCCGGGAACCGTGTCGGCAGCTGCCCACTTCGACTTCATGCCAGGAGCCGTTGCTGCGATTGCTGTGGGAGCGGCAAGCTGGGGCTACCACGGTGTTGTTCTCGGCGACCGCGCGGAACGGCAACGCACCGAAGTAGACCGAGTGTACGACTACGTGCTGTCGGGTTCAGGGCTGCTCGTCGCGGCCGGTGGGCTCGCCACTCTGATCACGATCGCCATCGACGCCATTGGTGGCAGCGACCTCGTGACGGGATCCCGCGGCGATGTTGTTGCCGTGGCGTTGACGTTGTTGATCATCGGCATCCCGCTGTGGTGGCGCTACTGGTCGACCATCCGGAGCTACCGCGCCGACGACCCGGGCCATGAGCTGGCCTCGGTGACGAGGAGGATCTACCTGTTCCTGCTCTTCGGCGCCACCGGTCTCGTGGCGCTCGTCAACCTGGTCATCCTCATCTTCATCTTGGTCGAAGACATCCTGGAAGGAACGCTCCAAGGCGCCTCGCTGAGCACCGCGGCGGTACCGATTGCAATCCTCCTCACAGCGGGCGCCGTCGCCTGGTATCACTTCCTCGTCTTCCGCGAGGACCGTGAGGCGGCACCGGACCATCCCCGCGATGAGGTTGCCGTTCGTGAGGTCATCCTCGTCAGCAGGAACGGTCGCGAGCTGCTCGAGGCGCTCGCCGCAACGACGGCACGCGTCGACACTCTGCACACTGCCGAGATGCCGAGGCACATGGATTCGGTCGAAGCCGTTCTCGAGGCCCTCGACGCAGAGACCCATTCCAGGGTCGTCGTGGTCGAGACCGGAGAGCACCAGTACGACGTTGTGGCGCTCGACGCGTAGCCGTCAGGCGGCCTCTTCGAGCGGCACAGGTCGCTTGGCGAGAGGCTCGGGCTCCGCACGTCGGCTGCGCCGATTCGCCAGAGTGACCAACGCAACACCGAGCAGAATCAGCGGCATCGCGATGTAGATCGGCCCGGTGATGATCTCGCCACCGATCGTGATGCCGACAAACACAGCGACGACCGGGTTGACGTACGCGTAGCTGGTAGACAGCGCCGGCCGCACCTTCTGCAGCAGGTACACGTACGCCGTGTAGGCGACAATCGAGCCCAGCACGATCAGGTAAGCCAACGCCAGCCACGCTTGCGGTGGAGGCATGCCTTCCATGCGCTCCCCACGCAACGGTCCCAGCACGAGCATCACCGCTCCCCCGGCGAACAGCTGCACGGCCGTGGACATCGTTGGTGCCGTTGGCAAGTCCAGCCTTGTGCTCCACACCGAACCGAGCGCCCAGAGGATCGGCGCGATGATGATCAGTGCCGCGCCGACAGCCGTCGCCCGGAAATCACCCTCCTGCGCAAGCACCACTACGCCGGCCAGGCCGACCGCAAGGCCGACCCACTCGAGCCGGTTGGGCCAGCTGCCGAGGAACCCCGCGATAAGCGCCGTCCACACAGGAATCACGGCAACGGCAGTGGCGGCGATGCCGGACCCGACGCCGACGTCCTCCGCAATCGTCACCAAACCCACGCCACCCACCATCATCACCGTTCCCACCTTCGCGGCGTTGAGCCACTGACGGCGAGTTGGCAGCGGCCTCTGGCGGAGCCGGGCGATGACGAAGAGGACGGCACCGGCGATGACGAATCGGATGCCGTTGAGGATGAACGGCGGGAAACCCTCCAGGCCGAAGCGCAACGCCAGGTATGTCGTCCCCCAGACGACATACACCGCGAGCAGCGCGGATCCGATGGCGATCGATCGTTTCGACAAGGTGAGATACCCCCGAAGTCGACCATTCTTGCGTAGCCAGCGCGTCCACAATGCGCGTTTCTTCTGCAAGAACGGGCTGGTTGCTACCCCCCGACGCGGTAGAAGGCGGAAAACGGGTTGTCGATCGGCAACTCTTCGAACGACGAGAACCCCGCCTCGCGACACAGCGCCTCGGCCTTCTCCGGACCCCACGCCGCGCCGAGGCCGGCACCCCCGATGGCGAGAGATTGTGTCAGACAGTGCAGCGTCGAGATTCCGTAGAGCAGCGCCCCCCGGGCATGCAGGTTCTCCTCGAGGCGCGCCGACATCCGCGGCTCCACCATGAGGTAGGCCCCCCCTTCGGCGAGGGCCTCGCGGATCCTGCGCACGGTGCCGAGCGGATCGAAGAGGTCGTGGATCACATCGAAAGTGGTGATGAGCCCAAAGCCGATGTCGGTGGGAATGTCATCACCCGATCGGGCCTCGAAGTGCACGTTCGAGTGCGACGACACCTTGGCCTTCGCCTGCTCGATCGAACCCTCGTGAACGTCAAATCCCCAGATGGTCGACGCCGGGTACGCCGTTGCCATCGCAATCGCAGCTGCTCCGGACCCACATCCGACATCGGCTATCGAGTCACCGGCCGACAAGCGCTCCACGACGTCGGGCATCGCGGGCAGCCAGCGCCGCGTCAGCAATATCCGCATCGACGGCGCGCTACCCCGGTCGATACCGCGCACCATGTCGTCGCCGAACTCTTCGAAAGGCACCCCTCCCCCATGGCGGGTCGCGTCGGCGATCTCGCGGAGCCGTGACATCGTCGCTGGCAGAGTGTCGAGCCAGCCGACCATCGCATAGGGAGAGGTGTCGTCGGCCACCACGGCGGCGATCTCATCGGAGAGCGAGAATCGCTCGAAGTTCGGGTCATAGCCGAGAACACCGGCGGCGGCCAGGCCGGCCGCGATCTCGGTGACATACCTCTCTTCGAGTTCGGCTTCGGTCGCAATGTCTACTGCAGTCATGCCGCCCTTGCCGACCATGACCCTCAGCAGATCCGTCCTATCTGCGATCGCGAGCAGGGCGATCGTGGTTGTGTGTGAGGCCATCGCCGTGAACTGATCGACGAATGCCATTGCCTTTTCCCGGTCCACAGGGACCTCCTCATCTGTCAACAGAAAACTATCCGATCTTTTCGTCATTCAGTCGAATCGATATCGGTAGTGTCGACACTCGAGCCGACGACTCCGGAGGTGAGGCGTGTATCCAGCAGCGTTCGACTACGTGGCACCCAAGACGAAGGAGGAAGTGCTCGACATCCTCGCCGAGCGGGGATCGGAGGTGAAGATCCTCGCTGGAGGCCAGAGCCTCATCCCCATGATGAAACTGCGGTTCGCCACACCGGGGACTCTGGTCGACATCAACGGGCTGCCGGACCTCGATGCGATCGAAAGCTCCAACGGCTACATGCGAATCCAAGCGCTCGCCCGCCACAACGACATCGTCAACTCGGACGTCGTTTCGAGCGAAAACACACTGATCGCGTCGACGGCGCCGTGGGTCGCCGATCCCTTGGTGCGCAATCGCGGAACGCTGTGCGGCTCCATCGCCCATCACGACCCCGAGGGAGACTGGGCCTCCGTGATGCTCGCTCTCGACGCTGAGGTCGTCGCCGAAAGCCGTGAAGGAGGCGAGCGGGTCGTGCCAATCCAGGACTTCCTGGTCGACATGTTCGCGACGTCGCTGCAGCCGTCCGAACTCCTCACCGAGGTTCGGGTCCCTCGCTACAGCCGGGGAGGCGGCAACTACCAGAAGCTCGAGCGCAAGGTCGGCGACTACGCAACCGTCGGCGTCGCCACCCACCTCGAACTCGACGACGCCGGCGCCATCTCAAAGGCCGGCATCGGACTCACATCCGTCTACGCCCACAACCTGAAGGTGCCCGAAGCCGAGGCTCTCCTCGTCGGCAACCAGCCGAGCGAAGGCCTCTTCGCCGAAGCGGCGCAGGTGGCCAAGAACGCCTGCGACCCATCGTCCGATGTTCGGGGTTCGGCGGAGTACAAGCGAGACGTCGTCCGTGTCTTCGTCGAGCGAAGCCTGGCGGCATCACTGGCCGGACCACAGGGCTGAGGGAGGCAACCATGGAGATCACCGTCACCATCAACGGAACCGACCACTCCGCCGACGTGGAGCCTCGCTTGCTTCTCGTCGACTTCATACGCACCACGGCCGGCCTCACCGGAACCCACATTGGGTGCGATACGGTGAGCTGCGGCGTATGCACCGTCCTCGTCGACGGGGCGCCGATGAAGACCTGCGCGATGTTCGCCGTCCAGGCGAACGGAAGGTCTCTCACCACGGTCGAAGGGCTGAAACAGAACGGAGAGCTGCACCCGATCCAGGCCGCTTTCAAAGAAGAGCACGGGCTGCAGTGCGGTTTCTGCACCCCGGCGATGATGCTCGTCGGATCGGCGCTCATCGAGGAGAACCCGAACCCCACAGACGAAGAGGTTCGCTGGGCCATCTCGGGCAACAAGTGTCGTTGCACCGGGTACATCAACATCGTGAAGGCGATTCAAACCGCAGGAGCAACCGTTTCGGCAGGAGACAACGGGGACGGGCAATGACAACAACCGAACACGCGCCAAAGACATCACCCGAGGTCGGCGGAGTCGGCCACAACGTCAGGCGACATGAAGACGCCCGTTTGATCCAGGGTGCGGGCAATTTCGTCGATGACATCGAACTACCCGGCATGCTCCACATGGCGATCGTCCGCAGTCCTTGGGCGCACGCCACGCTCAACGGCATCGACACTTCCGCGGCGGAGGCTGTCGACGGCGTAATCGCCGTGGTGACCGGCGAGCTGCTCGCGGAGCACAACCTGGCCTGGATGCCGACCCTGTCGAACGACACACACGCGGTGTTGGCGACAGACAAAGTCCGCTTCCCGGGCCAAGAGGTCGCTGCGGTCATCGCGACGAATCCGTACGCGGCAGCAGACGGCGT
>JAUVPA010000171.1 GCA_030598905.1 Acidimicrobiia bacterium | reverse complement strand
GGCCCGAGTCGATACACCGATCGAGACCGACTACCTGCGTCACGGCGGGATACTCCACATGGCCATTCGGGAGATGGCACACGAAAGTCGTTAGTTGCTAACAAGAAACCTGTGCAGCGGATATCTGTTGTAGGGAGCTCAGGGTCGGGCAAGACCACCGTTTCGCGGGTGCTTGCCGAACGTCTCAGTGTGCCCGTCCTGGAAATGGACTCGATCTACTCAGCTTTCGTTTCGCTCGTCTTGACGCCGCGTCTCGATCCAGGCCGCCTCAGATTTCGGTGAAGCAGTCGTCGGAAGGCCGGTCGTGTGGACTCACGATGGCGATGGGCTTCTGATGGGCTGCTTCCATCAAGCCACGCACGATCCCTTGATCCAGCTTGCAGACCAGCTCTGGGTGTCTCGAAGCCGTCTCACCGAACGGGCAGAAATGGGTCACGAGCAAGTGTTCACCCGGTTTTGCCTCCGTGTCGAACCCGACACCCATCATCGCTCGAGCGACGGCCTTGGTGGTTGCTTCGTAGCCGGAGTCCTCCGGCAGCCCGATCTCTGCAGCCAACTCCCGACCGAAGTCGCGTCCGATCTCCTCGGCGATCTCACCGGCATTGTCCGGGGCGAGCCGCTCCACCATTCGCGCCAGCAGCTCAGCGAGGAGGTCGTACCTCCTTGCCGGAAACTGCACAATCACGTCCTTGTCGGTCTGTGCGTAGTGTTTGGCTGGTCTCCCCGCCCCCGGGCCGCGGCGCTCGGCGGGGCGCTTTCGTGAAACCTCGAGATATCCGTCGCTGACCAATCGGTCGAGGTGGTGCCTGGCTACGTTCGGGTGGATGTTGAAGAGTTTGGAGATCTGGCCTGCCGTGACAGTGTCCGATGACTCGCGCACGGAGATATAGATACCGCGTCGCGTGGTATCACCGAGCGAGGAAGCCAGGTCACCGACCTGGCGATCGAACTGTTTCGTGTCCATCACCCGTAACTCTAAACACTGTCGGGATGTTCGATAGAAGATTGGGTTTGATTGGGCGCAGGAATTGATGAGCGCGCTCCGGCAGGCGCCGCTACCGGCATAACATCCCTTGCCATCACAGCGATAGGAGTTACGTGGCCGACGTTGGAGCGGTTCGCTTGGCAATCGAGCTTGTACAGGATCCAGAGATTCACCGCGGTCTCGGTGACCTCGATATGGTTCGCGAGGTCGATGTCGCATCGGACGGCTCGGTAGGTGCTCTGATCGCATTGACGGTTCCCGGCTGTCCGTTGAAGGACAGACTCACCGCCGACATCACAGACGCGGCCAAAGCCGTCGCGGGCGTGTCGTCCGTTGCCGTCGAGTTCACCGTCATGACGGATGATGAGCGGGGTGAGCTCGTTCAGAGAGTCCGCGGCGGCGCCGATCGCGAGATCGAGTTCGGTAAACCGGGCTCATCAACTCGCGTGATCGCCGTGGCGTCGGGCAAAGGCGGCGTCGGAAAGTCATCTGTGACTGCCAACCTCGGTGTATCCCTGGCCCGCCTCGGCCGAACGGTTGGAATCATCGACGCCGACGTTTGGGGTTTCAGCATTCCCAAGATGCTTGGTGTCGATCGTGACCCGACTGTGATCGACAGCATGCTCCTCCCACCCGAGGTCCACGGTGTCCGCGTCATGTCGATGGACTTCTTCGTGCGTCCCGATCAGGCAGTGATCTGGCGCGGTCCGATGCTGCACAAGGCGCTTGAGCAATTTCTCGCCGATGTGTATTGGGGCGACCCCGACTATCTCCTCATCGACATGCCTCCCGGCACGGGAGACATAGCGATCTCGATGAGCCAATTCCTGCCTCGAGCCGAGGCTCTCATCGTGACAACACCACAGCCGACGGCACAGCGAGTGGCGATGCGGGCGGGTCTGATGGCCAGGAAGGTCAACCAAGACATACTCGGAATCGTCGAGAACATGTCGTGGTTCACAGGCGACGACGGAACGCGCTACTCCCTGTTCGGTGAAGGTGGCGGTGCTCGACTGGCCGAGGAGCTCGAAGTCCCGCTCCTAGCCAACGTGCCGCTGGTTCCGGCGTTGCGCGAAGGGGCCGACGCCGGTCAGCCGGTGACCATTGCCGACCCGGGAGGCGAAGCGACGGTGGCGTTTCTCGCTCTGGCCGACGAGGTCGAGGCGCGCCAACCCCGGCTGCGCGCCCACCCAGAACTCATCATCCGCTGAGCTCTCCCTACGATGTCGTCATGATCGAAACGACCAAAGTCCGAATCGGAATCGAATCGGCGCGTGAACTCGAGATCGAGATCGACGACGACACCGATTTCGAGAAGGCGCTGGAGGAAGCGCTTGACAAAGGCGACAACGTCCTCTGGCTGACCGATATCAGGGGCAAACGTCACGGGATGCTGCTCGAAAAGATCGCCTTCGTCGAGATCGACAAGCCCGAGGAGCGGGCGGTCGGCTTCAGCTGAGGCAAAGAAAACGGAAGGCGGCTGGAGTCAGCTGGCGCGACGCTGGCGACGGCGCTCGGCGAGCCAGCGCTTGCGAAGTCTGCGTCTGTCGTCCTCAGCGAATCCGCCCCAGACTCCGGCCTCTTGGTTCGTCTCCAGGGCATAGTGCAAACACTCTTCGCGCACGGTGCACGCCCCACAGATGGCGACGGCGCGTTCGATTTGATCGAGAGCCTGCCCGGTCGTCCCGATGGGGAAGAAGAGGTCCGGGTCGGAATCCCGACAGGTCGACAGCTGTCTCCAATCGGTTACCGTGAGCACGAGTTGATCTCCTGTGTATACGAGCCTTTGTGAAAGTGAATGCTTTCACAAAGTCCCCCCTCTGTCAACCGGTTCGTAGGACCCGTATGCCGGGAATCTAACGGCCTGAGGCGGGGCGTTGCAAGGGGTTTTGCCGCGTTTGCAGTCAAGAAGTGGGCCGATCAGAACCGTACGGCCAGAATGGCACCCATGGATTCACAGCCACAGGACGGAATTGCCGAAACACTCGTTGCGGAGCGGATCGCAGCGATGAAATCGGGTGATCGCGAGACCGTGAATGTCATCCGACAAGTCGAGAGCGAGGTATCTCTCGCCAAGAGCGCGAAAGGTTTCGATGGCGACGTCGACGACGAGCTGTACATGAGAACCATCGCTGCGTATGCGAAGAAGATGGAGAAGGCTCGGTCGGAATTCGAGGCCGCCGGCGACCGGGGGAAGGAGCAGGTCGCGAAGCTGACGTTCGAGATCAACTATCTGCACCGGTTCTTGCCACGGAAGTTATCCGACGACGAGACGCGCGATCTGGTTCGCGAAACCATCAACAAACTCGGTGTCTCGGATCCAGACCAGAAGGGTCGAGTCGTCGGTGCCGTCATGAGAACGGGGGCCGAGGTCGACGGCGGGGTGGTTGCACGCATCGTGGCCGAGGAGTTCGACGGATAGGCGACCACTCCTTCTCTCCGATGTTGGCGACGCCGTGGCCGGCGCCTTTCTCCGATCCCGACTGGCGCTTCGAGCTGAAATGGGATGGCGTGCGGGCCATCGGCAGCATCGACGGCGCTGCCCTGAAGCTGCTGAGCCGTCGGGGAAACGACGTCACCGATCGTTATCCCGAGATCCGTGCGGCTCCCGCCGCTCGCCCATTCGTTCTGGACGGTGAGATCGTCGCACTCGATGCCTCGGGGCGAGCTTCCTTCCAGAAACTGCAGAGCCGGATGAATCTGTCCTCACCTCTTCTGGCGGCTGCCGCCGCCGGCACGACGCCGGTCACGTATGTCGTATTCGATCTGCTGTTCGACGGCATTGACATCACCGACGAGCCGTGGGAGCGGCGGAGAGAGCGATTGCACACCGTGGCGCTCCCTGAGGCGACCACAGTGTCGGAGGTCTACGAGGACGCCGATCCGCTGTGGAGGTTCGTTACCGAACGGGGAATCGAGGGCATCGTCGCCAAGCGCCTGG
>JAUVPA010000164.1 GCA_030598905.1 Acidimicrobiia bacterium | reverse complement strand
CCATATATGGGACTGTCGTACGCCAGACGCGTCAGTTGAGGAGGGTGAGGAAGTACCAGCGGTTGTCGTGGGCGGCTTTGCAGGCCCGCGACCACTCGTCGTCGTGCTCGTCGCGCCACAGTTCCCAGGCCGCGATCCAGTCGGGGGAGACGATGACCTCGTTCTTGCGGCTGATCGTGCCGCCAGTGAGCCCGGGAACGCCCACGTTGTCCCATACCCAGAGTCGAGGACCCGGGTGGTTGTCGAACCGCAGTGCCTCGGCGGCGGTAATGACCTCTTCTTCGTGGCCGTGGCACCAGACGATTTGTTCGTCCCTCGGGGCAAGCGTGGCGTTGGCCGCCGCTCGCATTGCCTCGAGGTCGGCTGGTAACGCGGCGATTTCCTGGTTGGTGGCTCCGCTGTCCGTTCCGTCGCCGCACGACGACAGCACGGCAGCAGCGAGCACGAAGACGGCGATCACTGATCGTCGCGCCGATGAGCCTGCGCGGCCGTGTTCCATGTCTACCCATCGGCACATTGGGCGCGGTCTTTGACCGATGTGTAGCTTCGTTCTTGTGGTTGGACCCTCAAGAACCTGGGCATTGAGTGCCGATACACGCGCCATGAGCGGTTCTCTCACCGTGTCGGGTGCCCGCAAGGCCGCGCTCGTGGCTGCGAGTGCGCTCATCGCCACACTGGTTTTGCTCGCGGCGGGTCCTGCGATGGCCGCCGAGAGCGAACTGCCTCCGGGAGGATCGTTCGTCGACGATGACGGGCTTTCGGAGGAAGGCTGGATCGAGGCGATCTATGCCGTCAACGTGACGCACGGGTGTTCGACCACAACCGCCCGCTTCTGTCCCAACGACCCTGTGACTCGTGAGGAGATGGCTTCGTTCCTCACGCGTGCGCTCGACCTTCCGCCTACGAACGTCGACTACTTCACCGACGATGACACGTCCATTCACGAGGATCCCATCAACCGTCTGGCAGCGTCTGGGATAACGCTCGGATGTGATCCCCCTGCCAACCAGCGCTTCTGTCCCGAGCGGACGGTGAGCCGCGGCGAGATAGCGTCATTCCTCGCCCGTGGGCTCGGTCTCGGAGCCGTTGGCGACGATTTCTTCTCCGACGACGAGACCTCCGTACACCAGGACAACATCAACCGGCTCGCTGCGGCGGGTATCACGTCGGGATGCCGTGCCGACGCCTACTGCCCCCGGGAGCGCGTGCTGCGGAGGCACATGGCGGTGTTCCTCGGTCGGGCTCTCGAGTTGACCCCCGATGTTCCTCCGGAGAGACCCCCGCCGCCGTATCCCCAGGTTGGTGACGGCAAGCGCATCATCTACTCACTCGAGCAGCATCAGGTCTGGCTCATCGACGACAACAACCAGCTCGTCGACACGTATCCCGTCACCGGACGCAAAGGCATTCCCCATGTCGGCACGTACTCGATCTTCTCGAAATCCGTGAATGCCTGGGCACCGTACGGCGGCATCACGATGAAACACATGGTTCGATTTGTGCGTCCGTACACGTGGGGCAATCAGTGGTCCTACGGGTTCCATTCGATTCCCGAGTACTCGAACGGACAGCCCATGATGACCCCAAACCAACTCGGGTCCTACGGCAGTGGCGGCTGTGTTCGCCAGGAGAACCACAAGGCCGAGGCGTTGTATGCCTGGGCCGACATAGGCGACACCGTCATCGTTCTTCCCTGATCTGAGTCCCTACGGCGACTCCGGATTGGTCCCGGTTATCCACGGCTCCGCGTCGTACACGTGGGAAGGAAGCGGGTTGTGGATCTCGCGAGGACGCCACGACTCGACCCAAGTGCTCTGACGGGGGAACTGCTGGGGCTTGTTGGCGGCAGCTCTCGCTTCAATCACGACGTGAGTGATGACTGCCGCGATGGCCACCGCTTCTTCCGGCCCGGCTCCGCCGCTGATGTTGATCACATCGCTCACTCGGCTACCTCCACGAGCTCGACGAGAGTACCGGCAAACGCTTCCGGATGGACGAAGGCGATCTTGTGGCCGCCGCCGCCGACCCGAGGTGTCTCGTCGATGAGCCGTGTCCCCGTGTTGGCCAGGTGGGCGAGTGCCGTCTCGATGTCGGCGACGGCGAGCGCGATGTGATGAATCCCCTCGCCACTTCGCTCGAGGAACCGCCCCACCGGTGTATCGGGCCCCAGGGGTGCGAGCAGTTGCACCTGGGAACCACCGATGGCGAGCATCGCCTCCTCCACACCTTGTTCGTCGACGACCTCGCGCCGGATCGGCTCGACGCCGTATTGCCTTCGGAATTCATCCAGAGCTTGGTCGAGGTCCTGGACGGCGATGGCGACGTGATCGATGTTGTATGGAAGCAAGGGAGCAGGAAGGTAGTCGGATGTCGGTAGCCGGATGTCGGACTACCGACTATCCAGCCCTGTCCAGAACCTCGGGTTCAGTCGATGTGGTGGCCTCGGGTGCGGCGAGCGGGAGGGTGAAGCAGAAGTGCGATCCCACCGGGAACCGGGGTTCGTACCAAAGCTCGCCACCCATTGCTCGAGCCAGCTTGCGGGCGATGGGGAGCCCGAGACCCACCCCCTGCTCGAGCCGGGCATCACCCTTCGACAGCTGTTCGAAGTGCTCGAAGATGCGCTCCTGGTCCTCATCTGAGACACCAGGGCCGTTGTCGCTTATGACCACGAGATACTGCCCAGAGCCGTAGTGCCTTCCCTCCAGAAGCACCTGGTCGCCGCCGTACTTGAGTGCATTGCCAAGGAGGTTGCGGAGAATCTGCTTGAGGCGGACCGTGTCGATGGTGACGATCACCGGCCCCGAGAACGACACCTCGAAGTCTCGCTTCCCGGAGAGGATGAGCTCTGCCGCCCGGGTCGTTGCTGCGACGATATCGAGATCCTCAGGATTGAGGCGCAGGTAGCCGGCATCGAGCCGGGGGATCACGAGGATGTCTTCGACCAGATCGGAGAGATGCTCCGTCTCCCCGCGCATGATGGAGAGGAACTCGTCGACGTCGTCGGGAGGGAGATGGCGCCAAGAGTCTCGGAGTGTGTCCGTAAACCCGGCAATCCCGGTCAGCGGAGTACGGAGCTCGTGGCTGACCATCGAAACAAATTCGTTCTTTACCTCGACCGCCCGGCGCTCGACCTCGAGTGCCAGACGGTTTCGATCCTGAGCGTTGAGCAGGGCCCTGACGGCGCCGACGAGCAACACGGCAACGACGGCGATGATCACCATGCCGGTCACCATGTCGAATGCGGCTGCCACCTCCATGTTCTCCGGTTCGCCGAGAAGCCCAGCGCCGGCCGTCGAGCTCACTGCCGTGGAAACCGCCACCCATCCCAGCGAGTAGCCGATGGCAGCGGCCGCATTTGGAAGGGGGAGAAGAAGCAAACCTGCGATGAGGACGTACGCGATTCCGGCCGTGAGCGTCGCCGGTGCCAGCCCTGCCACGACGAGGACGATGCCGATGGCGGTGGTGTCGACGACAAGGGGGAGGAGCGCCGTTCCGGCGTGGCTCAGTCTGTAGATGGCGTCGACGAGCACGATCAACGCGGCGACGACTCCGATCCAACTCATACCTATGCCGAGGGCGACTGCTCCGTAGAGGTTCATCAACGCGAGAAATACACCAGCGACGGCACGGGCTATCGCCCACGGCCGCTGGAGGACGGTGTATTCGATCGGCGCCCGATAACGCGCGGGACGCGATTCGCTCATCCAGTCCCTCTTCGGTACCGGTATCGATATCGGCGCCGGAGGCCGTGTGATTGAACGGTTACTGGCGTTTTGCGAGGAGCTTCTCGTAGACGTCGTCAGACACTCTCAGATCGCCGCGGCCGGTGCCGAGTTCAACACCTTCTTTGCCGCTGCCGTGGTAGTCCGAGCCACCCGTGGTGAGCAGACCGAGGTCGTCCGCGATCCTGGCGAGATGGTCGCGCAATTCTGGGCTCTGCTCGGTGTGGTGCGACTCGATTGCCGTGAGGCCGGCGTCCGCGAGCCGTTCGAAAGCTTCGGCGTATTCGGTTCGTGAGAGCCCGATGGTGTACGGATGGGCAACGGAGGTGAGGGCATCACTTCTTCGGGCGAGATCGATGACGTCGAACGCTCCGAGGCGGGTCCGTTCGACGTAGGCGGGGCCCCCATCGCGAAGTAATTCGTCAAACACCTGGCGCCGTGAGGTGAAGTGCCCCTTCTCGATGAGGGCGTCTGCAATG